>NZ_QJUJ01000025.1:0-519 GCF_004327275.1 Phytopseudomonas daroniae | reverse complement strand
ATCGCCTCAAGGATCTGCAGGAACTGGAGCAGATGGAACAGAATCGTCTGGACGTGACGAGCGATGCCAAGGTAGCCGCGTCGATCCAGTCGGTACTGGGGCATATTCGTCAGCAGATTGCTGACACACTCAAGGCGATCAAGCAGCACTTCGATGACAACGATGATCTGAGAGGGCAACGCGATCTGCTCAAGAGTATCGATGGCATTGCCGACAGAACAGCTGCGCTACTGCTGGCGGAGCTGGGTGATATACAACGCTTCGATGATAGTCGAGCCGTTACCGCATTTGCCGGTTTGAATCCAAGGCTGCAGGAGTCGGGAAAGCACAAAGGACATGTGCGTATATCGCGGATGGGGTCTGCATTACTGCGCGGCGGACTTTACCTGCCGGCGGTTACCTCCCTGACTTACAATTCAGCGATCCGGGCAATGGCCGAGCGACTGCGAGCAAAAGGCAAGACCGGCAAACAGATCGTCTGCGCGGCCATGCGCAAGCTGCTATGCATCGCTTACGGGG
>NZ_QJUJ01000024.1:0-1055 GCF_004327275.1 Phytopseudomonas daroniae | reverse complement strand
GATCAGAAGAAGCCCAAAGGGTTGATGTCGTAGCTGATCAGCAGGTTCTTGGTCTGCTGATAGTGGTCGAGCATCATCTTGTGGGTTTCGCGCCCGACCCCGGACTTCTTGTAGCCGCCAAAGGCCGCGTGCGCCGGATACAGGTGATAGCAGTTGGTCCATACGCGGCCGGCCTTGATGCCGCGGCCCATGCGGTAGGCGCGGTTGATGTCGCGCGTCCACACACCGGCGCCCAGGCCGAACTCGGTGTCGTTGGCGATGGCCAGGGCTTCGGCTTCGTCCTTGAAGGTGGTCACGCCGACCACCGGGCCGAAGATCTCCTCCTGGAACACGCGCATCTTGTTGCTGCCCTTGAGCAGGGTCGGCTGGATGTAATAACCGCTGGCCAGGTCGCCCTCGAGTTTTTCCGTGGCGCCGCCGGTGAGCAGCTCGGCCCCTTCCTGCTGAGCGATCTCCAGGTAGCTGAGGATCTTGTCGTACTGCTGCTGCGAGGCCTGGGCGCCGACCATGGTCTCGGTGTCCAGCGGGTTGCCGCGCTTGATGGCCTTGATCTTCTTCATCACCTCGACCATGAACGGCTCGAAGATCGACTCCTGCACCAGCGCCCGGGACGGGCAGGTACACACCTCGCCCTGGTTGAAGAAGGCCAGCACCAGGCCTTCGGCAGCCTTTTCGATAAAGGCCGGTTCGGCCTGCATGATGTCTTCGAAGAACACGTTCGGTGACTTGCCGCCCAGCTCCACGGTGCTCGGAATGATGTTGGCGGCCGCGCACTTCATGATGTGCGAGCCGACCGGGGTGGAACCGGTAAAGGCGATCTTGGCGATACGCGTGCTGGTGGCCAGTGCCTCGCCGGCTTCACGGCCGTAGCCCTGGACGATGTTGAACACGCCCGGCGGCAGCAGATCGCCGACCACTTCGGCGAACAGAGTGATCGACAGCGGTGTCTGCTCGGCGGGCTTGAGCACCACGCAGTTGCCGGCCGCCAGGGCCGGGGCCAGCTTCCAGGCGGCCATCAGCAGCGGGAAGTTCCAGGGAATGATCTGCCCGACCAC
>NZ_QJUJ01000023.1:0-1254 GCF_004327275.1 Phytopseudomonas daroniae | reverse complement strand
TCGATTTGGTGGGCTTCATGACGTAGATACCGTCTTGAATCTCACTTCGCAACAGCCAATTTAGGGTCGAAGGGATTACCTGATTTAAGCACTCCGTAAGCAATGCACAGCAGCTTGCGCATGGCCGCGCAGACAATCTTTTTGCCTGCTTTTCCTTTGTCGCGCATACGTTCAGCCATCGCCTTGATGGCGGGGTTATGGGTCATGGAGGAAACAGCGGGCAGATAGAGCCCGCAGCGAAGCAGCGCCGAGCCCATTCGCGATATGCAGACATGGCCTTTGAGCTTTCCGGACTCTTGCAGCTTGGGGTTCAGACCCGCAAAAGCTGTAACGGCTCTGCTGCTGTCAAAGCGCTGGATATCACCAAGCTCGGCCAATAACAGCGCAGCCGTTTTGTCGGCGATGCCATTAATGCTCTTGAGCAGATCCCGCTGCCCCCTGAGATCATCGTGGTCATCGAAGTGCTCTTGGATGGCCTTCAACGTGTCAGCGATCTGTTGGCGTATGTGCGCGAGCATGGACTGGATCGACTCGGCTGCTTTGGCATCGCTGGTGACGTCCAGACGGTTCTGTTCCATCTGCTCCAGTTCCTGGAGATCCTTCAAGCGCCGCATCAGGGCTCGGAGACGGCGAATGGAGGGCTTTTCAGGCTGCCAGGCGCGCAACTTGTCCTGGTGTCTAAGGCCATACTCGGTAATCAGTTTGGCGTCGACCTTGTCCGTCTTCACTCGCTGCAACTGACTGGTGGCGTAGCTAGCAGTCTGAGATGGGTTCAGAACGCAAACCTTGTAATCTCTTTTGTGCAGCCACTCGGCGAGCGCCTCGTGGTAAATGCCTGTCGCCTCCATCACGATCCAGGCATGTGGCTCTGCGTGCTTGCTCAACCACTGCTGCAAGAGCTCGAATCCGTCCGGATCGTTGGCCAACTTGGCTTTGGTGCGGTACTTACCGTTGACCTGCAGGGTCGCAATGTCAAAGGTGTGTTTAGCAATATCAATACCGACAACAGCGCTCATCATGTCCTCCTGTAAATGGCTGATCGTCACTGCATCCGTCCTACCTTGTTGATGCGAGCTCGAAGCTCTGGATACCGTTCGGACTTACGGGATGAGTGCGGAGAAGTGCAGCGCAATCTACGTTACAAGCTCAAGGCTTTAGGGTGGACACGGCTTGCAGCTCCTCCCCCGATGATCAGTCGGGAACTATCGCCTCTGGCGAGGAGGTAGTCGAGATACAAGGGTGGACGACGCTTCA
>NZ_QJUJ01000022.1:0-4907 GCF_004327275.1 Phytopseudomonas daroniae | reverse complement strand
GTTGTCGACTTCTACCGTCTAACAGCCAAATTGTTTGGGTGTTATATGGTCAAGCCTCACGGGCAATTAGTACTGGTTAGCTCAACGCCTCACAACGCTTACACACCCAGCCTATCAACGTCGTAGTCTTCGACGGCCCTTTAGGGAACTCAAGGTTCCAGTGAGATCTCATCTTGAGGCAAGTTTCCCGCTTAGATGCTTTCAGCGGTTATCTTTCCCGAACATAGCTACCCGGCAATGCCACTGGCGTGACAACCGGAACACCAGAGGTTCGTCCACTCCGGTCCTCTCGTACTAGGAGCAGCCCCTCTCAAATCTCAAACGTCCACGGCAGATAGGGACCGAACTGTCTCACGACGTTCTAAACCCAGCTCGCGTACCACTTTAAATGGCGAACAGCCATACCCTTGGGACCGGCTTCAGCCCCAGGATGTGATGAGCCGACATCGAGGTGCCAAACACCGCCGTCGATATGAACTCTTGGGCGGTATCAGCCTGTTATCCCCGGAGTACCTTTTATCCGTTGAGCGATGGCCCTTCCATACAGAACCACCGGATCACTAAGACCTACTTTCGTACCTGCTCGACGTGTCTGTCTCGCAGTCAAGCGCGCTTTTGCCTTTATACTCTACGACCGATTTCCGACCGGTCTGAGCGCACCTTCGTACTCCTCCGTTACTCTTTAGGAGGAGACCGCCCCAGTCAAACTACCCACCATACACTGTCCTCGATCCGGATAACGGACCAGAGTTAGAACCTCAAGGTTGCCAGGGTGGTATTTCAAGGTTGGCTCCATGAGAACTGGCGTCCCCACTTCAAAGCCTCCCACCTATCCTACACAAGCAAGCTCAAAGTCCAGTGCAAAGCTATAGTAAAGGTTCACGGGGTCTTTCCGTCTAGCCGCGGATACACTGCATCTTCACAGCGATTTCAATTTCACTGAGTCTCGGGTGGAGACAGCGCCGCCATCGTTACGCCATTCGTGCAGGTCGGAACTTACCCGACAAGGAATTTCGCTACCTTAGGACCGTTATAGTTACGGCCGCCGTTTACCGGGGCTTCGATCAAGAGCTTCGCGTTAGCTAACCCCATCAATTAACCTTCCGGCACCGGGCAGGCGTCACACCCTATACGTCCACTTTCGTGTTTGCAGAGTGCTGTGTTTTTAATAAACAGTCGCAGCGGCCTGGTATCTTCGACCGGCATGTGCTTACGGGGTAAACCCTTCACACTCACCGGCGCACCTTCTCCCGAAGTTACGGTGCCATTTTGCCTAGTTCCTTCACCCGAGTTCTCTCAAGCGCCTTGGTATTCTCTACCTAACCACCTGTGTCGGTTTGGGGTACGGTTCCTAATTACCTGAAGCTTAGAAGCTTTTCCTGGAAGCATGGCATCAACCACTTCATCGTCCTAAAGGACAACTCGTCATCAGTTCTCGGCCTTGATCTCCCGGATTTACCTAAGAAACCAGCCTACCACCTTAAACACGGACAACCAACGCCGTGCTGGCCTAGCCTTCTCCGTCCCTCCATCGCAGTAATTAGAAGTACGGGAATATTAACCCGTTTCCCATCGACTACGCATTTCTGCCTCGCCTTAGGGGCCGACTCACCCTGCGTCGATTAACGTTGCGCAGGAAACCTTGGTCTTTCGGCGTGCGAGTTTTTCACTCGCATTGTCGTTACTCATGTCAGCATTCGCACTTCTGATACCTCCAGCAAGCTTCTCAACTCACCTTCACAGGCTTACAGAACGCTCCTCTACCGCTCATCCTAAGATGAACCCGTAGCTTCGGTGTATGGTTTGAGCCCCGTTACATCTTCCGCGCAGGCCGACTCGACTAGTGAGCTATTACGCTTTCTTTAAAGGGTGGCTGCTTCTAAGCCAACCTCCTAGCTGTCTAAGCCTTCCCACATCGTTTCCCACTTAACCATAACTTTGGGACCTTAGCTGACGGTCTGGGTTGTTTCCCTTTTCACGACGGACGTTAGCACCCGCCGTGTGTCTCCCGTGCTGACACTTGCTGGTATTCGGAGTTTGCATCGGTTTGGTAAGTCGGGATGACCCCCTAGCCGAAACAGTGCTCTACCCCCAGCAGTGATACACGAGGCGCTACCTAAATAGCTTTCGAGGAGAACCAGCTATCTCCGAGCTTGATTAGCCTTTCACTCCGATCCACAGGTCATCCGCTAACTTTTCAACGGTAGTCGGTTCGGTCCTCCAGTTAGTGTTACCCAACCTTCAACCTGCCCATGGATAGATCGCCCGGTTTCGGGTCTATACCCAGCGACTAAACGCCCTATTAAGACTCGCTTTCGCTACGCCTCCCCTATTCGGTTAAGCTCGCCACTGAATATAAGTCGCTGACCCATTATACAAAAGGTACGCAGTCACAGAACAAGTCTGCTCCCACTGCTTGTACGCATACGGTTTCAGGATCTATTTCACTCCCCTCTCCGGGGTTCTTTTCGCCTTTCCCTCACGGTACTAGTTCACTATCGGTCAGTCAGTAGTATTTAGCCTTGGAGGATGGTCCCCCCATATTCAGACAAAGTTTCTCGTGCTCCGTCCTACTCGATTTCATTGAAAAGAGAATTTCGTGTACGGGGCTATCACCCACTACGGCGGCACTTTCCAGAGCCTTCCACTATTCTCTAATCAACTTAAGGGCTAGTCCCCGTTCGCTCGCCACTACTAAGGGAATCTCGGTTGATTTCTTTTCCTCAGGGTACTTAGATGTTTCAGTTCCCCTGGTTCGCCTCATGCACCTATGTATTCAGTGCAAGATACCCAGCTTATGCTAGGTGGGTTCCCCCATTCAGAAATCTCTGGATCACAGTCTGTTTGCCGACTCCCCAGAGCTTATCGCAGGCTACAACGTCTTTCATCGCCTCTGACTGCCAAGGCATCCACCGTATGCGCTTCTTCACTTGACCATATAACCCCAAGCAATCTGGTTACTGTCTATAACGTGAAGACGACATTCGCCGAAAATTTGCACTTGAGAACAACGCAAATTTTACCTTGACCAGATCAACTGCCAGTGAAAGCAGCCAATCAGTCACTTCTATCACATACCCAAATTTTTAAAGAACGATTTTCCTACTGGTCAAAGACCAGAAATCAACACTCATCTGCCAACAGCAGGAATGCTCATTTCTGAACTCTAATACTCAACAATCTCGAGGCCGTAAGTGGTGGAGCCAAGCGGGATCGAACCGCTGACCTCCTGCGTGCAAGGCAGGCGCTCTCCCAGCTGAGCTATGGCCCCAAATACTTCCAAGGCCTGCACCCTCAACAATTGGTGGGTCTGGGCAGATTCGAACTGCCGACCTCACCCTTATCAGGGGTGCGCTCTAACCAACTGAGCTACAGACCCAATCGTCTTTCGCAATGAATCAAGCAATTCGTGTGGGTGCTTATGAATAAGCTGGGATCTTCGATTAAGGAGGTGATCCAGCCGCAGGTTCCCCTACGGCTACCTTGTTACGACTTCACCCCAGTCATGAATCACACCGTGGTAACCGTCCTCCCGAAGGTTAGACTAGCTACTTCTGGTGCAACCCACTCCCATGGTGTGACGGGCGGTGTGTACAAGGCCCGGGAACGTATTCACCGTGACATTCTGATTCACGATTACTAGCGATTCCGACTTCACGCAGTCGAGTTGCAGACTGCGATCCGGACTACGATCGGTTTTATGGGATTAGCTCCACCTCGCGGCTTGGCAACCCTTTGTACCGACCATTGTAGCACGTGTGTAGCCCTGGCCGTAAGGGCCATGATGACTTGACGTCATCCCCACCTTCCTCCGGTTTGTCACCGGCAGTCTCCTTAGAGTCCCCACCACGACGTGCTGGTAACTAAGGACAAGGGTTGCGCTCGTTACGGGACTTAACCCAACATCTCACGACACGAGCTGACGACAGCCATGCAGCACCTGTGTCTGAGTTCCCGAAGGCACCAATCCATCTCTGGAAAGTTCTCAGCATGTCAAGGCCAGGTAAGGTTCTTCGCGTTGCTTCGAATTAAACCACATGCTCCACCGCTTGTGCGGGCCCCCGTCAATTCATTTGAGTTTTAACCTTGCGGCCGTACTCCCCAGGCGGTCAACTTAATGCGTTAGCTGCGCCACTAAGTTCTCAAGGAACCCAACGGCTAGTTGACATCGTTTACGGCGTGGACTACCAGGGTATCTAATCCTGTTTGCTCCCCACGCTTTCGCACCTCAGTGTCAGTATCAGTCCAGGTGGTCGCCTTCGCCACTGGTGTTCCTTCCTATATCTACGCATTTCACCGCTACACAGGAAATTCCACCACCCTCTACCGTACTCTAGCTTGCCAGTTTTGGATGCAGTTCCCAGGTTGAGCCCGGGGCTTTCACATCCAACTTAACAAACCACCTACGCGCGCTTTACGCCCAGTAATTCCGATTAACGCTTGCACCCTCTGTATTACCGCGGCTGCTGGCACAGAGTTAGCCGGTGCTTATTCTGTCGGTAACGTCAAAACAGCAAGGTATTCGCTTACTGCCCTTCCTCCCAACTTAAAGTGCTTTACAATCCGAAGACCTTCTTCACACACGCGGCATGGCTGGATCAGGCTTTCGCCCATTGTCCAATATTCCCCACTGCTGCCTCCCGTAGGAGTCTGGACCGTGTCTCAGTTCCAGTGTGACTGATCATCCTCTCAGACCAGTTACGGATCGTCGCCTTGGTGAGCCATTACCTCACCAACTAGCTAATCCGACCTAGGCTCATCTATTAGCGCAAGGCCCGAAGGTCCCCTGCTTTCTCCCGTAGGACGTATGCGGTATTAGCGTCCCTTTCGAAACGTTGTCCCCCACTAATAGGCAGATTCCTAGGCATTACTCACCCGTCCGCCGCTGAATCAGGGAGCAAGCTCCC
>NZ_QJUJ01000021.1:0-13056 GCF_004327275.1 Phytopseudomonas daroniae | reverse complement strand
GGTGCCCGCTGCATAGCTCGGTTCTTTGGTGCCATCCGCGATGGTGATATTCGCGCTGCCGTCGAAGGCGACGCCGTTGATGGTACGAGGTGTTACCAGCTTGGTGGCGGTAGCCGCATTACCGGTGGTGCTCTGATTACCCGCCGCGTTCACGCCGGGCAGGTTGATGTTGGCGGTGCCGTCGAAGGCGACGCCGCCGATAGTACGGGCCGTCTGTAGCTTGGTGGCGGATACGGCGTTGGCATTGGCGTTCAGCTTGCTGGTGGACAAGCCAGTGACCTGCGCCTGCAGCTTGCCGAGGGCTGCCAATACTGTGTCCGTGGCGGCAACGGCTGTCGCGGTTGCTGTGCTGAGCCCGGTGAGCACGGCGGCGCGCACGTCGGTGGCGAAGTCGCGCCAGGTTTTGTTGCCCCGCCAGTATTGGGCCGTGGTACCGGCTGCGATTGTTGGCTCTTTTTCGTCCTGCAGCTTTTTGCCCATGCCGGCGGTGAGGGCCTTGGCGTTGCTGTTGCTGGTGAGGCTGTGCTCGAGCTGAACGACGCCGGGTATATCGACGGTGGCCGGTGGGTTGATGAACGAGATGTCGCCAAAGGTGATGGTGAGGGCGTCGAGCGACTCCAGGATGATGTCGGTGGCCAGCAACAGGGTGGACGGCGCGGCTTTCTGCAGGATCCAGCCCTCTGCCGGCAGTTGCGAGAACACGGCGATCAGCGTGCCTTTGTCGCTGATGAGGCCGAACTCACCAACGTTGTAGGTGGCACTGGATTCGTCCTGGGCCATGACGTGGATAGTGTCGGCGGCCACGGCTTGGCCGGCGATGGTGGTGAGGCGTTTGTTTGGTATCTCGGCCTGCAGGGCGGTTTGGGTCTTTTGAGGGGTGTAGCGCCCGGTGCCGAGCGCTACGGCCACGATGGTGACTTTGTTGGTACCGGTGTTCCCGGCAGCGATGATTTCGGCCCGGCCGGCGTTGGTGATGGTGATGGGTAGGGCCATTCAGGGTGCCTCGTTGCACTGGATGCGGCGGTAGATGACGGGGCGGGCAGCGCCGCCGAGGCCCAGGGCGCCGGTGGCAGCCAGGCCGATGGTTAGCGTGAAGTGCGAGCGCACGGGCTTGGTGCGCTCGACTTCGGCGATGACGTCTTGCTGGTAATCGACGGTGTTGGGCACGCCGGTGCCCAGGGTGAGCACGAGCTCGAAGGTGTGCGGGGTACCTTTGGGCTCGAGCTGCCACCACTCGCGAATGGCCAGGCTGGAGCCGAACGAACGCACGACATCACGCACTGACTTGGCGGTGCCTTTGCGGCGCTGGATCTCGACGGCCATGCGGATGCGTTCGCGCTTTACTGACACGGGCCAGTAGGGCTGCCAGCTGTCGAGCGACAACGTCCAGGCGAGCCAGGGCAGCAGGTGAGCAGGGCAGGTATCAGGGTTCCAGAGCTCGCGTAGCGGCACGGCCTGCAGGCTCGCACGCGCCTGTACTTGCTCGAGCACGCGCTCGAGCTGGGTGGCGTTGGGTGGCAGCAGGCTGCGCACGTCACTCATCAAGGCCACCATCGTTCAGGGTGATGGCGGTGCAATAGCTGGCGGCCTGGCGGTCGAGAACGATGGTGGCGACAGGGCTTTGCAGCTCTACACGCTGGACGCCTGGCTGGTGCAGGGCGGCGTAGATGCCGGATAGAGTTACGTCCCGCCCCAGACGGTGCTGGGCGGCGGTATAGGCCAGGGCTGCTGCCTGGGCGTTGGCCATGACGACTTCGCGGTCTGGGCCGGCGTAGAAGTACAGCGTGGCCTGCAGCTCGTAATCAATGATGGTGGCCGCCTGCACCTGGACGTAGTCGGTGAGCGGGCGCACGGATTCGTCGCTCAGTGCTGTGTCGACGGTGGCCAGCAGTTCAGGCGAGGGCACGCCAGCCCCGACACGCGACAGGACGGTGACGATGACGGTGCCAGGCGTGGGGCTGGTGGCTGAGGCGTCCAGCACTTCGCCGCTCGCGCTGAGGGCGTGAAAGATGTATGCACCCTCGGGGCCGGCGGTGCTGAGGCCTTCCAGCGATAGCTGGATGCGGTTGCGCAGCTCGGCGTCCGTTTCATAGGTGGCCGGTACCGGCGGGTTGCCGTTGGGGTTGCCGGGATCTGTTACCAGGCGCTCGACGCCGAACAGAGCGCCGAGGTTCTCCAGATCCGTGTCCAGGGCGTAGGGCAGCATGACGGCCTGGGCGGCTTCGTTGATGCGTTGACGCAGCAGCAGTTCGCGGTAGGCGGCGACCTCGAGCAGCTTGATGGCTGGATCTGACTCAAGGAAGGCGTCCATATCCGGCAGGCGCGCGGACAGGTCGGCCTGCATCTCGGCGAGGATCTGTTCGAAGTCCAGGGGCTCGACCACATTGGGGGCGGGGACGCGGGACAGGTCGATGGCAGTGAAGGTCATACGACGGCTCCCATGCTGATGGGGATTTGCAGGCTATGGGTCTGGTCGCTGTCCACGGGGGTGCCTTCGATGTCGAGGATGTAGCGGCCCTGTTCGGTACCGACGGTGAATTGCACGCGGGACAGGCGCAGGCGTGGTTCCCACTTCATGAGGGCCATGACGGTGGCGGCGTAACAGAGCATGCGGGTGTGGTCGTTGAAGGGCTGATCGATCAGGAACGGCAGGTTGCTGCCGTACTCGCGGCGCATGACGCGGGAGCCGAGCGGGGTGGTGAGGATGTCGGCGATTGACTGGCGCAGGTGCTGGAGCATTTCGAGTGGGGCGCCGGTGGTGCGGGACATGCCGGTCATTGCGCTTTACCCGTGCTGGACAGGCCACCCTGGACGCCTGGGTGGGTGTGGTTCATGACGCTGATGCCGCCGGCGGTTACGTCTTGCGTAACGGCAACTTGCCCGGTTACGGCGACATTGCCCGTGATGCTGACGTTACCCGCGATGGTGACGCCGCCAGGGGCCGTTACGTTGACCTTGCCGCCTGCGGGCAGGGTGGCGGTCAGGGTGTTGGTGGCGGTGTCGTAGTCGAGCACGGCGCCGTCGCAGTACTGCTGGCGATGGCGGGCAGCGCTGTTGTCCGGGGCGGGGTGCTGGGTGCTGTAAAGGCCGAACAGCACGACGCCGTGGGCTGGATCGCCTGACGGGGAGAACACGACGCATTGTTCGCTGACGCTGGGGGCGTGCCAGGTCGTGTCCGCGCCTGCGCGCTGGGTGAGCCAGGGCAGCCAGGCGGTGAGCAGGCCGCCAGTTTTCACACGGCAGCGGGCGGCGGCATGGTCGACCTCGGCGATGGTGCCGAGGCGGATCAGGTTTTCGAGGCGGCGGGTGAGGTCGGCGGTATTCATGGGGCCGATGCTGACGGCCACGCGCGCGCACGGCACGCGGCTGGGGTTGTAGGGGCGCTGCCTACAACGTGAGCTAGCGGGCGAGGTGTTTGAGCAACTGGTCGCGGATGCTGTCGAGCTCGGCGGGAGTGAAGCCGAGCTGTTCGCGGCGCTCGTATTGCACGTCGGGCATGCCTTTGCCGGGGCGATCCCGAAGGCCGTACTGGTGGATGCGGGCGAGGCGGGCGGCGCGACCGAGGAAGCCGATGGCGATGCTGTTGGCGGTGCTCTGCATCTTGAGGAATTTGGCGGTGCGCAGCTTGGCGAACATTTTGCGGCGGATACGGCCCTTTTTGCTGCGCAGACTTTTGCTGGTCTTACGCGGGGCGTAGGCGGTGCCATCCGGGTTGCGTTGCCTGGCGATGCGTTGCTGCTGGCTGCGGCGCAGGTTGCGGGCGACGCTCTGGTTAAGCTGGCGGCGCTCGGCGGGCTGGAGCTTGGCGAGCAGGGCGCCGGCCCAGTCTTCCAGGGCGTTGAGGTTGTCAGCCACGGTGTGGTACCGGATGTGGGGTTTCGATGTCGACGCCGACCGGTTCGCCGCTCTGCCATTCGGCCAGTACCTGGCCTTGGCCGATCAGCTGGACGGTGGTTTGCGGCAGGTGCGGGGTGAGCTGGGGTTCGTCTGGGTGCTCGATGTGCAGGGTGCCGTCTGGCTGTTTCTTGACGATGATGCG
Organism: Phytopseudomonas daroniae; assembly: GCF_004327275.1. Classification (NCBI taxonomy): domain Bacteria; kingdom Pseudomonadati; phylum Pseudomonadota; class Gammaproteobacteria; order Pseudomonadales; family Pseudomonadaceae; genus Phytopseudomonas; species Phytopseudomonas daroniae. Next base: position 9,017 of record NZ_QJUJ01000021.1, on the reverse strand, counting down.
TTCGGACAGGGGCAGGGTGAGCGACAGATCCACCTTGCTGGTGTCGAGCACGTCGACTTCGAACTGGATCGAATCCTTGGACTTCTCCAGGTTGGTGAGCACCTCGGACTGATGCACCAGCAGCCAGGCGAGCAGGGGCACTGTGAGGGCATCGAGCGAGCCGGCGTAGTCAGTGAGGATCAGGTTGAGCTGGTATTCGTACATGAACGACAGGCCGGGCGCGCTGGTTGCGCGGATCTTGCCGTTGTCGGCAAAGATGAACAGGCGGTCGGGGTTGTGCTTGAGCTCGGGGATGGCGGCCAGCAGGTGGGCGCGCAGGCTGTTGGGTTTCTTCACTGGGCGGCGCTCGGCTGGTTGTGATCGTAGACGGCATCTACCTGGGCAGCGCAGTCGGCCCAGGCGGCGAGGATGGCGTCGCTGTCGTCGCTGAGGTCGCCGTTATTCAGTGGATCCGCTGGCGGCAGCGTGCACCTGGTGACGACGGGGCAGGTATTCACGGTAAGCAGCGGCTCCGGTGATGGCGGGGCGCTGGTGCAGGCGGCGAGTGACAGCAGGCAGAGGCTGAGCAGCCCAATCGTTCGATGCTGGGTCATTGCGGACGGTCTCCTTTTTGTTCACCTGGTGCGTGGCGCTGGCCTGTTGCAGGGCCGCGCGGGTGTTCTGCAGGCTCTGCTGGGCCAGGCGCTGGGCGGCGATATCGGCGCCCAGGTTGATGATGGTTTGGGCCTGGCGGGCGCTGCGCTGTTCGAGCGTGGTGATGCGCTCGGCGGCTTGATTCGCCCGCGCCTTGGCGGCCTGGCTCTGCTGGTAGTTGCCCCAGATGAGCAGGGCCGTGGCGGCGAGCAGGGCGAGGCCGTAGGCGGCTTGGCGAAGGGTCGTCATGGCAGATCGAGCAACAGGGTGAGCGTCCAGACCAGCATGCCAATCTGGATGAACATGGCTATCAAATCCTCGCTACGACTCGTTGATTTAGTGCGAGGGTAGTTGCCCTGCAGGTTGCTGCTGGTGCAACCCAGTCCGATTACATGAAGAACCAACATGGTGATGAGAAAGGCCGTCATGCCGCCGCCTGGCCGCAGCCACAGCCGGCGTGGCGCTCGTAGGCGCGCTGCAGCTTCACGTCGTAGAGGTTACGGGCGTAGTTGGGGCCGTTGTAAGTGGCGGCGAAGTCCTTCCATTTTCGGGCTTTCAAGGCTTTGTGCAGTGCCGGGTCGGTTTCGATGAACGCCACGAAGGCGTTGAACTGGGCGTTTTCGTCCTCGGCCATGGCGGCGGCGAATGCCTGGACATTGGGGTAACCCAGGCGGGTGGCGTGGAAGCCCATGATCTGGAACGCGCCCCACGATGCCGACTCAAGCGCGGCCGTGTCGTCGAGTTGGCGAGCCTGGGCCAGGCGCTGGTGTTCGGCGACGCCGCCGGCGTATCCACCTGGTTTGGTGTTGACCAGGTTGGGATAGATGCTGGCAGCTACGTCGGCCTTGGCCTTGAGGGCGGCGGCATCCTGCTCGGGGCTGCGCGGGGTGCTCAGTTGGCGGTGCATGATGTGGCGTTCGAACAGGATGGCGGGTTTGCCATTGCTCAGGAAGCCGGCACCGGCGGATTCCACTTCGTTGACTGCGTAGACGGCGGCCAGCTCGACGCCGAGGCGCTTGGCAGAGGCCACCAGGGTTGCGTTGGACAGCAGGCGGGTGCAGTCAGCGCCGGCCAGTGCGGCCATGGTATTTGGCCCGGCGATGCCGTCGACGACCAGGCCCACCTTGAGCTGGTACGCGCGCACGGCCTTTTCGGTTTCGTCGCCGAAATCGCCATCGGGGAAGAGGTTGAAGCCCCTGGCGTTGAGGGCAGCCTGCAGTTGCTTGACTGCCTGGGAGCGGTCGCCGTGGCGTAGGGTCTGGCTCATAGGGTGTCTACCTTACGTTCGAAGAACCGTTTAGCTGCTGCGCGGGTGCCTTCTACGCCGAGTAGGCCGATGGCGCCGCCGAAGAATGGGGCCGTGGTGGCGGGGATGCCGAGCAGCTCGATGCCGTGGCTGGTGGCCATGGCCAGGAAGCCGCACAGCGGCGCTTCCAGGGCGACGCGGCGCAGGTTGCCGCCGCCGTAGATGATGCGCAGGGCGGCAATGAAGAACGCCAGACCGCCGCTGTAGAGCGCGGGCCAGTTGTGTTCGAGCCAGGTGGCGAGCCAGGCCCAGGTGTCCGGACGGTCAGGCATTTTCATGGTTCCTTTGCCCTGTTGTGGTGGTGTTCAGTCCCATAGCTGCACCGCTTGCCGCTCGGGCTCTGGTGCGGTTTCCGGGAGGTTGACTGGGTGGCCCTGCGGCAGGTTTGGGCCGAGCGCGGCCAGGCCTGGGTTGGCTTCGAGCACGGCTTCGACGACGCCTGCGGTGCGGCCGTAATGCCGCCAGCAGAGGGCGTCGACGGTTTCGTGCTGGTGGGCGCGGATTGTGGCCATCAGTCGGGCTCCACTGCCTGGGCGGTTTGGTCTGGGTATACCCAGGTACCGTCCGGGGACACGAGGGCGCCGGGAGATTGGCCAGTCTCGACTACGCGGCAAATCGCATAGCCAAGGGGATGCATGATTTCCCGGTTGATACGCTCAAGCAGGCCGAGGCGGGATATCTCGTTCCAATCGATGGTTTCGTATGTAGCCATCAGATCAGCTCCACTGTGGTGCGGCGGATGCCGAGCAGGTCGCGGATTGCCCAGCGCTGGTCGCGGCGGTAATCGTCGATGTTGTCCTGCAGGTTCTCGGCCTTCTTGTCGCCGCTGGCGGTGGTGTCGTAGCTGCGGTAGCGCTCGCACACTTCGGCGCCGGACGCTGCCTGGATGGCGCGGGCGTAGAGGTGCACCAGTTCGGATTCGCCGTTGATCTGGCTGGCTGGGACGGCTGCCAGTGTTTCGTGACCGGCTGCAATCTGGGCAGTACGCCAGGTGAGCAGTTCACGGTTGATGGAGATGGCTGCTGCGATGACGGCTGTTTCGAGCCGGGCGGGTGTAACTGAACCATCAATACGCAGGGCGCCACGCATGGCGTCCAGGTCAATCGACGGCCAGAACGGGTCGGTGTTGATGTGGCCGCTTTGCGGCGTGCCGCCGGCAATGAATCCGCTCATGTTCTGGCTCGGAATTAGAGGGCGGTGGTCGGGGCGTCACAACTGGGAAAGGAGATAACCCGTTGATCGACCCCGAGCCGCCCGGGTGCGGGTGACGCTTGGTTAGCTGGGCTTGGCCTCAGCAATTTTTTTCAAGCGGCTGGCGAGCCGCTCCAGATCCTTCTTACCGCCACAGCTCTGGTGCAGTTCGATTGCCCGGCCGAGGTGAGTACGCGCCGTCTGCAAACGGGCGATACCTTCTTCGGTGGGCTTCTCGGGCACCTCGACTACCAGGGCGCGACCGAGGGCCAGGTGCAGCTTGGCGCGGGCTTCGTCGGGCATGTCCTGGGCGCGGGTGAGCTGCTCGGTAGCGAGGAGGATGGCGCTGTCGAAGGGGCTTTCAGCCTTGAGGGCTGTGAGCGCTGCGGTGGCGATTTCCTCGGCGACGTAGCAACCGACCTTGCGGCGGAAGCGATCCGGCATTTCCAGCTTGTGCTGCAACACGTAGCGGGCGATTTCCAGGGCTGGCTGGTAGAGGCCGGCGTCGATACGCCAGGTCATGACGGTGGTGAGTACGTCATCCTGGGCACCTTGGCCCGCCTCCAGCACGCCAGCGACATAGGGCTCGTAGGCGACTACCAATTCACCCTTGAGTTTGGCTTTGTCGCTGATGGACTGGATCTGCTTGAGGCGCAGCGAGTCCTGGTGCAGGGCAGCCATTTGCAGTTCGTAGGCGTTGGCGCCTTCCATGCTCTGTTGCGGGGCAACTGCCGCCGCCGCAAGGGCGGCGGTGACACGCTGGAAGTGGCGGCGGCAGGGATTGCTCATGGTTTTACCCTCAGGCCAGGACGATGTTTTCGGCCATGGCCGCGCAGCCCAGGTCTTCAACGACATACGCTTCGTTGACCGACTCGTAGTTCTCGATGCGGTCGCGCTTGGCATTGTCGACGACGGTGCGGCGGCGGGTGCCTTCCTGCCAGTAGATGGACAGGTTGTCGAGGCGAGTGACCAGCAGGCCGTTGGCCGGGAAGTGCGGCACACGGACGGCCGGCAAGTTGCCGATGCGTTTCTGGCTGATGACGATATCGGCAGCCAGTGCTTCGGTCGGCGGCTGATCTTTGTTGACGATGGGGAAGTATTTGTCGGCCAGCAGTTGGCGACCGCAGATAACCACCAGTTCGTTGTCTTCCTGGTACCACGGCTCGATCAGTTCGTTGACCATGCTGTAGACCAGGGCGTCGATGTTGTTGAAGTCCTTGCCGGCGCCGATCTCGATCTTGCCGCTGTCGTCGACAATTTCCTTGAGCACACGGGCTTGGTTCTCGAGGCGCATTTTCTGCAGCCAGCCGACGTTGACGTCCTGCAGCAGCGGGTTGGCGGCCTTGTTGGATGTGGCCGCACGGCTGGTGCCGTTCCAACCGATCATGATGCGGTTGAGGGCCATGGCCTTGATGATGGCGTCGCGGATGCGGGCCTGGAAGTCCGGGAACTTGGCCCACTGATCCATCTTCTGGTAACGCAGGGTGGTGTCGAAGTTGGTTTGGGTGCAGAAGTACCCACGGGCATCCAGGCTGCTTGGGTCGTGGGGTACACGATCCTGAACCGTGGTGTCGGTGGTGCCGGCGATTACGCCGTCGATGCCGAGGCCAATTTTCTCGCCAGACTGCTCGCCAACACCGTAGATGTTGATGGAGCCGAGGAAGGCGCTGGATTCCTGAATGCGGGATTCCAGCGTCTGGGCGACGCTCGGGGCGGCGGTGAATTTGGTGGTTACGTCGGGTACGCCATGCAGCTGGGCGAGCTGCTGCAGGTAGGCGTTGAACAGGGTACGTGTGTCGTTACGCATGGGTGTCTCCGGTTATTCCTGGGTGGCTTGGCTTTCCGTAGGGGAGGTGATCAGCAGTCGGTGAACTGCTGGTCGTTGCCACCTGTAGCCGGTGGACGCTGTTGCTGGCGGAAGTCTTGGGTTTGGCCAAGCTTCTTGCTCAGGTCAGCAAATTCGCTGGCGAGCTTCTGGTGGTCGCCCTGCAGGGTGGCCAGTGCAGCGGCTGACTTCTCTGCCGCTTCGGCTTGGGCGGTACTGAACTTGAGCAGGCCTTCGAGGGCCTCGCCAAGGTCGGCGAAATTGGTAGCGTCCGTGCCTTCCTTTTCCTTGCCTTTGCTGATGAGGGCACCGATGGAATGCTTGAGCGCGGCGAACATGCCGGGCTGATCGGTGACTTCGTCGAATTCGATCTCGACCTCGAGCGCCTCGGTGAACATGGAGGTGGCCGAGTAGTGGCGGTCTTTGAAGGGGCTGGCGTCCGGCTTCTGAGCCGAGAACGCGAGCACGTCGGTGCCCAGGCTGGCGGGCGAGTCGGTGACGGCCAGGCCGACGATGTAGGCCTCACCGGAGTCGGCGAAGCTGTCGTCGATTTCGACCGAGGTGTAAATCTTCTGTTTGGCCTTGTTCATGGCCACCAGGTCGGCGGTCGGCTCGATCTGGGCGAACAGGGCCAGCTTCTTCTGACCAGCGATGTCGACTTCTTCGGTTTTTACCGCGGTGATGTCGCCATACGCCTTGAACGGGCTATCGGGCAGCAGGCTGCGGAAATGCTCGAGCCAGACACGGGCACCGTAGGTGTTCTGGTTGAAGTTCTTGGCGGCCTGCTCCAGCCAGGAACGTTCGATTTTGCGCTTGTCGGTGGTGGCGCCTTCTACGGCGACGCGGAACCACTTGGAGCGATATTTCTTGACGGTGGTGTCGGTTTTACCGGCCATGCTGGGTGTCCTCGATACGTGGGCGGCGATTGCCGTTGCGATGGAGGCATGGTCGGCAGTGGCGAGGGCGCCGGCAACGGGCCGAGGTTGTAGGGCGAGCCGCTACAACGCCCGCCGGTAGGGCCTTACGCGCGCGGGCGGCAGCATCTGCGCCATGACTACTGCCACCGAAAATCCCATCCGCGACAACCGCCGCCAGGCCAAATTTCTGTACTGGACGGGTTGGCGCGTTACCGACATCGCCGACTTCCTGGAGGAAAAGGAGAAGACCGTCCACGCCTGGAAATCCCGTGATGAGTGGGACAGGGCGGACAACGTGGAGCGGATCGGCGGCGCGCTTGAAGCGCGGCTGGTGCAGCTGATCCTGAAAGAGGGCAAGACCAGCGGCGATTTCAAGGAAATCGATCTGTTGCACCGCCAGTTGGAGCGGCAAGCGCGGATCCAGCGGTTCCAGGGTGGTGGGACTGAGGCCGAGCTAAATCCGAACCTGGACAACCGCAACGCCGGGCCGAAGAAGGCGCCGAAGCGCAACGAGTTCAGCGAGGAAGATATCGAGCTGCTGGAAGAAGCATTCCGCGATGGGTGTTTCGACTATCAGTTGGACTGGTACCGGGCGGGCAACGAACGCACCCGGATGATTCTGAAGAGTCGGCAGATCGGCGCCACGTTCTACTTCGCCCGTGAGGCGTTGCTCGATGCGCTGAAGACCGGTCGTACACAGATTTTCCTGTCTGCCAGTAAAGCGCAGGCCCACCAGTTCAAGAATTACATGCAGGCCTTCGTCAACGAAGTGCTGGGCCGCCAACTTACTGGCGACCCCATTGTGTTGTGGAACAACGCGGAGCTGCACTTCCTGGGCACCAACTACCGCACCGCTCAGGGGCGGTCGGGCAATTTTTACTTCGACGAATTCTTCTGGACGTTCAAGTTCGAGGAGCTGAACAAGGTGGCGTCCGGGATGGCGCTGCACAAGAAGTGGCGGAAAACCTATTTCAGCACGCCTTCCAGCATGGGGCATGAGGCCTACAAGTGGTGGACGGGCTCGCGGCTGAACAAGGGCAAACCGACCGCCCAGCACCTGAAGATCGATGTTTCCCATGATGCCCTGCAGATGGGGCGGCACTGCGAGGATGCGATCTGGCGGCAGATCGTGACCATTCTGGATGCCGATCAGCGCGGGTGCGATCTGTTCGACCTGGAGGAACTGCGCCAGGAGTACGACGCGGAGGCCTTTGCGAACCTGCTGATGTGCGAGTTCGTGGACGATGGGGCGTCGATCTTCCCGTTGCAGATGCTGCAGCCATGCATGGTCGACAGCTGGGAGCTGTGGGACGAGGACTACAAGCCGTTCGCCATGCGGCCGTTTGGTGATCGCCCGGTGTGGGTCGGCTATGACCCGGCCGAGAACGGTGACAGCGCAGGCATGGTGGTGGTCGCGCCACCTTCGGTACCCGGGGGCAAATTCCGGGTGCTGGAGCGGCATCAGTTCCGGGGCATGGACTTCGCCGCCCAGGCTGAGGCTATCCGCCGGGTGACCCAGCGCTACTGGGTGACCTATATCGGCGTGGACGTGACCGGCATGGGCAGCGGCGTGGCGCAGCTGGTTAAACAGTTCTTCCCGAACCTGACCACGTTCAGCTATTCGCCTGAGGTGAAGACGCGCCTGGTGCTCAAGGCCTACGACGTGATCAAGAACGGACGCCTGCAGTTCGATGCGGGCTGGACGGATATGGCGGCGTCGCTGATGGCGATCCGCAAGACAGTTACGGCCAGCGGCCGGCAATTCACTTACACGGCAGGGCGCAGTGATGAAACGGGTCACGCTGACCTGGCCTGGTCGCTGTTTCACGCACTTCACAACGAACCGCTCGAGGGGCAGACCGCTGCCAATACGGGGCGGATGGAGATTTTTGGATGACGACAGGAACAGAGGTGGCGCTCAACGCCGCCGACCAGGCAAGCGGGAAGGGGCCGATGGCGTTTACCTTCGGGGCTCCGGAATCGGTGCTGAGTGCGCGGGAGATTTTCGACTATCTGGAGTGCTGGTTTAACGGGCGCTGGTATGAGCCGCCGTTATCGATCGACGGGCTGGCACGTTCAGTCAAGGCCAGCGTGCACCTGGACTCGGGGCTGCGGTTCAAACGCAACCAGTTGAGCCGGACATTCATTCCACACCGGCTGCTGTCGCGGCAGGATTTCGAGCAGATCGCCCAGGACTATCTGGCGCTGGGCAATGCCTACCTCGAGCGGCGCCGGTCGGTACTGAACACAACCATCGTGCTCAAGCCGCCGCTGGCCAAGTACATGCGGGTGGGCAAGGAAGGCAAGTTCTACCAGGTGCAGGGCTGGAAGAACGAGCACGAATTCGAGGCGGGGAGCGTGTTCCATCTACGCGAGGTGGATCTGCACCAGGAAATCTATGGCTTGCCGGAGTGGATCAGTGCGTTGCAGTCGGCGCTGTTGAACCAGTCGGCCACGTTGTTCCGGCGCAAGTACTTCGAGAACGGGTCGCACGCTGGCTTCATCTTGTACATGACCGATGCCGCCCAGAACGAAAGCGACATCGATGACCTGCGCACGGCGCTGAAGAACGCCAAAGGCCCAGGGAATTTCCGCAACCTGTTCGTCTACGCGCCCAATGGCAAGAAGGAAGGGATTCAGCTGATCCCTGTGAGCGAGGTGGCGGCGAAGGATGAATTCAACTCGATCAAGGATCAGACCAGGGAGGATGTGCTCGCGGCGCTGCGGGTTTATCCGCAACTGATGGGCATCGTGCCGAAGAACGCCGGCGGCTTCGGATCGCCGAAGGAGGCATTTGACGTGTGGGGTGCCTTGGAGCTGGAGCCGCTGCAGGAACGGTTCAGGCTGATCAACGAGTGGGTGGGTGAGGAAGTGATCCGGTTCAAGGAGCTGGAGCCGCCGAAAAGCTGATCAAACGATGCGTGAAGAAACCGCCCAATGTGGCGGTTTTTTTGTGCCTGGCGGTAAGGATTTCGGTGGTTCTGGCGTATGAAAAAGCCCAGTTCATCATGCCATTTCGGGGCATTCAATACCAGCGAAATCGGGCTGCAGCCCAGATATTACGGGCCTTTCGGGGTGGTCGGCTGCTCAGTCCGAAGCGAGGCCGGGGCGAGGGGTGACGCGGTGGGGCCCCGAGGTCAGGCGG
>NZ_QJUJ01000020.1:0-27220 GCF_004327275.1 Phytopseudomonas daroniae | reverse complement strand
CGCCGCTTCGCTTGATCAGCTGCGTAGGGTGGATGTCGCTTTATCCATCCACCATGGTGGTGCTGGGATGGTGGACAAAAAAAGCGTTGTCCACCCTACGGTTCTACCTCGGCGGTTGGACGATTGTGTTGGCTGGTGCCTGCCATTGCCCCGGACAAAGTGCCGCTTCGTAGGGTGGATGTCGCTTTATCCATCCACCATGGCGGTGTTGGGATGGTGGACAAAAAAAGCGTTGTCCACCCTACGGTTCTACCTCGGCGGCTGGGCGATTGTGTTGGCTGGTGCCCGCCATTGCCCCCGGCAAAGCGCCGCTTCGCTTGATCAGCCAGGACACAAACGGTCATAAACGACCCGCCAGACCATAGGGCTATTAACCCGAACCTTTCGCAAAACGGCTTCGTCGTACTCATACGAGCCACGTGCAGGAGAGGGTAATGCTGACTGATCCGAAAACCCGCTATCGACCCTATACCGGAGCAGCCGGTGGCTGGGGTTCGGCCAAGTCCGTGGCGAACGTTGTGCTGCGTGAACAGGCGGTGCTGAAGATCGGAGCGGCGTTGCTCAAACAGAACAAACCCTCGGGGTTCGCCTGTGTGAGTTGCGCCTGGGCCAAGCCTGGCGACACCCATCCCATGGAGTTTTGCGAGAACGGCGCCAAGGCCACGGCATGGGAACTGACCGCGAAACGTACCGCCCCGGCATTCTTCGCTGAGCACAGTGTGTCCGAGTTGAGAAGTTGGTCAGCCCATGCGCTGGAACAGCACGGCCGTTTGACGCATCCGTTGCGCTACAACGCCAGCAACGATCGCTACGAGGAAACCACCTGGGAAACGGCATATGAGGAAATCGGCGCCAGCCTGCGGGCAATGAAACCCGATGAAGTGGTGTTCTACGCTTCGGGGCGCGCCTCGCTGGAAGCCTCGTTCATGTACCAGCTATTCGCCCGCGCCTATGGCACCAATAACCTGCCGGACAGTTCCAACATGTGCCACGAGAGCACCTCGGTGGGGCTGCAGGAAAGCATCGGTGTGCCGGTCGGCACCGTGACTCTCGACGATTTCGAGCATACCGACTGCATGCTGTTCTTCGGCCAGAACGTGGGCAGCAACAGCCCGCGTATGCTCCATCAGTTGCAGGAAGCCCGGCAACGCGACGTACCGATCATCACCTTCAATCCACTCAAGGAACGGGGCCTGCAACGCTTCGTCAATCCTCAGTCGCCAAGTGAGATGCTTGGCCCCAACTCGACGCAGATCAGCACCCAATACCACCAGGTGGCCATTGGTGGCGACACCGCTGCGATCACCGGTGTCGCCAAGGCGCTGCTGGATATGCACGACGCCGCCCTGCAGCGCGGTGCACCTGCTGTGCTGGACGAGGATTTCATCGCTACCCATACCGAAGGGGCCGAAGACTTCATACGCTATGTGCGCGAGCAGGACTGGGCCGAGCTGGAGTCCATCACCGGGCTCAACCGCGGCGCGATGGAAGCGACGGCAATGACCTACGCCCAGGCACAGCGGGTCATGATCATCTACGGCATGGGCCTGACCCAGCATCGCCAGGGCGTGCAGAACGTGCAGATGCTGGTGAACCTGCTGATGCTGCGTGGCAACATCGGCAAACCGGGCGCCGGTATCTGCCCGGTGCGCGGGCATTCCAACGTACAGGGCCAGCGCACCGTCGGTATCGCCGAAGATCCGGCCAAGGTGCCGGTCGAGCTTATCGAGCAGCATTTCAAATTCACCGTGCCGAAGCAGATGGGGCTGTGCACCGTCGACGCCTGTAGCGCCATGCTCGACGGGCGTGTGCGGGGCTTCGTCAGCCTGGGCGGCAACTTCATTCGTGCGGTGCCGGATACCACGCAGATCGAGCCGGCCTGGCAGCGTTTGAAACTCAATGTGCAGGTGGCGACCAAGCTCAACCATTCCCATCTGCTGCCGGGCGAGCAGGCCTGGCTGTTGCCCTGCCTGGGGCGGATCGAGGCCGATCGCCAGGAGGGCGTGGAGCAAAGCCACAGCACCGAAGACAGCACGGGCTGCATCCATGGCTGGCACGGCAGCAGCGAGCCGGCCAGCGAACACCTGCGTTCAGAGCCGGCAATCATCGCCGGGCTGGCGCGCAGCACGTTGTCACCGCAAGTCGCTATCGACTGGGATGCCTGGCGACGGGACTACTCCCTGATTCGCCAGGCGATTGCCACGATCTATCCGGAGACCTTCCACGACTTCAATCAGCGTATGTGGGAGCCGGGTGGCTTTCACCGTCCGCTGGGCGCGGCCAGGCGCGAGTGGGCCACCGAAAGTGGCAAGGCGCAGTTCGTGACGCCCGAACACCTGATTGCCGACGATGACGTGCAAGCACTCTATGTGCGGCGCGATGTACTGCAATTGATGACGATCCGCAGCAACGACCAGTTCAACACCACCATCTATGGCTACAACGACCGCTTCCGAGGCGTATACGGCACCCGTTCGGTGATCTTCATGAATACCGATGACATCGTCCGCCTTGGACTGGCGGCGGGCGATTGGGTGGACGTGACCACGGCGGTAGAACCGGAAATCGAACGCCGGGTCGGGCCGCTACAAATCCTTGCCTACGACGTTCCCCAGGGCTGCTGTGCCGCCTACTACCCGGAGTGCAATCCGTTGGTGCCGCTCTGGCATCACGCCGAGCGCAGCAAGGTGCCGGCGGCCAAGTCGATCCCGGTAACGCTGCGTCTCAGCGATGCGCTTGCTCCAGGTGACACCCTGCCACAGGGTTCAGCGGTCATCGCCTCGCAGCGTTAGGGGCTGTTGACGCGGTAACGCGGCTTGCGCTGAAACGCCAACAGACCCTAGCCACTGCTCGGAAGGTTTGAACTTCAAACCGGCGGCTCTCTTCCTAATTCAGACGCAGCCGTTTCCAAGCTGCAGCGATTGCGCTTTTTCATCCCTGGCGGCAACCGTGAACCCACCAGCAACCGCAGGAGAATCCGATGACCCGCAATACCACCAATCAATACGCCATGCAGAATCCGCTGACCCAATACCCGCAGCCCGAATTCCCCGCCCAGCACCAGCCCGAGCCGGGACTGGGACGCGAGATGACCCCCGAGCCGGATCACGGTGAAGAGAGTTATGTGGGCTTCGGCCGCCTGGCCGGACGCAAGGCGCTGATCACCGGTGCCGATTCCGGTATCGGCCGTGCAGCGGCCATTGCCTACGCCCGAGAAGGCGCGGACATCGTGCTCAACTACTTGCCCGAAGAGGAGCCTGACGCTCGGGAAGTCGTGGCGCTGATCGCTGCCGAAGGCCGTCGTGCCATCGCCATACCGGGTGATCTGAAGGACGAAGCGTTTTGCGTTTCCCTGGTCAAGGACGCCGTCGAGGCATTGGGTGGCCTGGATATTCTCGTCAACGTGGCTGGCAAGCAGATCGCTCAGCAGCACATTTCCGAGCTGAGTACCGAGCAGTTCGACCATACGTTCAAAACCAACGTCTACGCGCTGTTCTGGCTGTGCAAGGCGGCGGTACCGCACATGCCGCCCGGTGCCACCATCATCAACACGGCGTCGATCCAGTCCTACGATCCATCCAAGACGCTGCTCGACTACGCATCCACCAAGGCAGCGATCGTGGCCTTCACCAAGGCGCTGTCGAGCCAGGTCATCGAGCAGGGTATTCGCGTCAACGCTGTCGCGCCGGGCCCGATCTGGACTGTACTGCAGCCCACCGATGGTCAACCGCAGGAAAAGATCCCGACCTTTGGCTCGCAAGTGCCGATGAAGCGCCCTGGCCAGCCGGCGGAGTGCGCATCGCTCTACGTGTTGCTGGCGTCTCAGGAGTCGAGCTACATCACCGGGGAAACCTTCGGGGTAACTGGCGGTAATCCGCTGCCTTGAACGAAGCGGCCCGCAGCACGCCCGCTGTGGGCCGGCTTTCAGACCGGGGCCCACATGCTCATTTCACCGTGCCGATTGATCCTGCATCGACAGCATCGGATGTACTGCGCCGTCTAAGCGCAACATCTCACCAAGGCTGTGCGTCCCTACATCAGCCGAGTGAGTTTTTACAGATCGACCGTCAGTACAATCGATCCGTGTATTGCGATCTCAGTTCTGCTGATCGATCTTGCGTTTCGCCTCTTCAGAGGCCTGTCTGATCTTCTCCGCTTCCTGCTCTTTAGTCTTGATCGAGGTCGGGGTGATGACGCGGTCGATGGTCTCGGTCTTTTCCCCGGATCGTTGATTCTCTTTCTTCACCACATTGACGTTGTCGCCTTCCACATCCTTGGCCGGGCTGTTCGGTGGGGTCTGATCTATCGGTGTCTTGCTCATGTTGTTCTCCTTTTAGGCTTTAACGGGCTCTAAGAACCTGTTCACGATCTTTCGAGCAATGACAGCAGAAAGGCGATAGCGGACATTCGATTTGGTGGGCTTCATGACGTAGGGTGGACGACGCTTCACCTGCGCGGCCCGATCCGTCCACCAACCTAGCGATCGCAATGGTGGATGAAAAGAGCGTCATCCACCCTACGGGGTGAGCGGCCGCTATCGCCACATTGCCGCCGATCTATAGGGATACGGGTTCCTGTTTGCCAAGTGCACAAAGATCGTGAACGGGCTCTAAGGTTAGGAGGCCGAACAGAAGCTTGAGTTCGGGTAATTGCTGTCTGTTTCAGGATGCTTCCAGAAGGCGATTTGGTGCCTTGTGAGCCACAGAAAATCGGAATCTCTCGCGCTTGCCCGGATCAAATTATCTGATGCTCGATAACCACGATGCTGGCTGGAGGAACACATGGGCGAATTCAGGATTTATCTCGACGATGAACTGCAGTGCAAAACCACGTTGCCAATCCTGGCGCAGGCGGCCTGGCACCGTGCCTCGCGAAATGGCAGTGTCGCCAAGGCCGGCGGTTTCGTGCGGGCGTACGAGGGGGAGGTGACGGTTGCAGAAATGCATCCGGAACCACGCGTTGGCCATGCCTGGCCGGATGGTCGTGATCACCAGGCTGATCTGCGTGATGTGTGGGACAGCCTGTTGCGTTTGCTCAAGCAGCAGGGCCTGGATGACCAGGCGCTTACCGAGGCACTGAATCGCTTCGGTTTGCTGACGGACAGTGTGGAGGGAACGGTGCAGGATGAACTCGGTGGCCGGACGATTCCATCGGCAGCGGAGCTGGTGGTACTGCTGGAGGCGATTCATCAACACCGCAGCGGCGTCTCGGATGCATAAGGCGGGTGGTTACTGGCGCAGCATCTTGTGCACGCGGTGGCGGTCGAAAACCTCCGGTGCTTCGCTACGCACTCGGTCTTCTATCAATTGAATGATTTCGAATACTTCCATCGGTGTCAGTGACGTTTTACAAGGAATGTCATTGACATGGATGACCATGGAGTAGTCCGGCTCATCAAGAGTGACGCTCATGCTGGATGGCGTATCCAGCGACACGCGTACAACTATTGGGGTGAAATAGTTGTACAGCAGCGCCATGGCGTCCAGAAATCTCATTGTTGTCACACTATTGCTTCCGGCGTTGCTCCTTTAGTGGCGTTATAGTGCCAAATAAAACACGCTTGTCATACTGTTAAATGGCTGGCTATTTGCTATGTTCGGGCGAAGAGGGCGGTTTCGGCATACCGCGTGGCCCGGCATATCCCCATGCAATTAGTCCAATCACGGGCAGTACTATTATGGCAAGTGCCCACATCAGACGAGTGTTGAAACTGTTTTCGCTGCGCCATAGATTCATGATCGCCACGAGATCCATGAATGCGATGACGGCGATCGCGCCCAGCCAGAAAAACAAAGAAGGAGTGCTCATGGTCGGTTCTCCTGTTTCGGTGGCAAGAGCCCCGTATAGCAGGGGTCTTGAAGGTCATGGGAGCGGTTCTTTACTGATTTTCACGGCAGCCGCTCGTTTCGCTTTCTTGCCTGGTTTTGTAGCTATCAGCGAAGCGTCCGGCGTTACGTTAAACCTGGTTTCCGCTTCCATAAAAGTAATGCGGGGCATATAGCTTTACGAAATAGTCCATCACATTAAGTTCAGCTGAATAAAAGGGCAGCGGGATAAGCGGTCAGGTTGATCAAACTATGCCTTCATTCTGATATCACAGGGTGTTGGCAACGCATGCACGATGCCTGCTTGTTAACTGTACTGTCATGCATTCTGCACGGGATAATTTTCAGCGGCAGGCGGGAGAGCCCCGAAATGTGGGCGTTTATTTATTTATGAAAGTTGGCATGTGTGATGCACAAGTCTGCTGGCAAAGAATAAATAAATTTCACCCTTCCAATAAGGACTTCTCCGATGACCACCGCTGCCCTCAATCAGTTGGTTACCGCTCTTCCTGACCATCAGATTTCCATCAAGCCACGCCCGGATGGCATGTACCTGTTGACGATCAGCAAGGACGGAATGGACATTTTCGTCAAGGCGGTAGACAAGCAAGCGGTCACCAGCGAGGCGGGTATGCAGGCGCTGCAGCACGAAATTCTTCGTGAACGCAAACTGGTCAGTGGTGAAGTGAACTGGAAGGGCACCGGTGCTCACTGGGTCTCCAGGAAGCTGCCGACCTTTACCGGGGCGCCGGTGAATCCCACTGCCGCGAAGATGATGTGGGCGCGCCGCAATCTGGACAATCCCCTACGCCCTACTGCCTGATGGCCTGGTTCGCTCAGCCCCGTTCAATCGGGGCTTTCTAAGTCAGTGTGTGGGCAGAGATCAAACAGCCGCTGAAGGCTTCAGGATTTGGCCAACAGCCGTGAGGCATCGAAGCCCATGCGCATGTTGCCCCAATGGCGGCCGTCGAAAATGAACGGTACGTCGATCTCCGTCATGATCTCGCCGGTGTCGCGCAGGTAAGTCTGCAGCAGGAAGCGTTGGGTGTTGGTCGCTGCGCGCAGCCCGACCGGGTCGGAAAACATGCGCTTGTTACGGCATACCGGCAGGTCGACGGCGCGGTTGCCGGTAGGCGCTTTCGATACCCAGCTGTTGTTCACCGGGCAATAACCCTTGTTGTCGACGATGAAGGTGACGATGCCGCCTGGCGTGCCCTTGGTCAGCTTGTCGATTTCTTCCTGACAGATCTGCGCGAAGCGCTCGGTGTAGCCGGTCATGTACTGCTTGGGGTCGGTGTTGGCGATCAGTCGGTAGTTCTGATCGAACAGGTTCACACCTTCACGCTGCAGCGCGGCCAGGCGGCTCTGCAGAATGTCGCGGCACTGGCTGGCGCGGGTGATCGCGGCATCCAGTTCACCCTGGCCGAGCACGAAACGGCCCAGCAGTGTCTGCACGCGTTCGGCCACGCCTGACAGATCGCGGGTGGCCGTCGCGGAGCGTTGCATGCGCTGATCGATGGCCTGGCTGTCGGCATGAATCTGTGTGACCCGCTCGTTGATGCCGGTGTTGGCATCGGCGACCTGCTGGATGTGCTCGGCGATTTCCGCGAGCTTGCCATTGGTGGATTCGAAGTCGACGATCATGCTTTCGAAATGGCCAGTGGCGCGTTCGACCACCACTTGGGTTTCCCGCGCACTGGTGCTGATCAGTGCGGTCTGCTCGTGGGTCGAGCCCACTTCCTTGAGCATGGCGTCGATATTCTGCGAGATGTCGTCGGTCGCGCGGCTGACGTTCTGCGCCAGGGTGCGCACTTCGTCGGCGACCACTGCGAACCCGCGACCGCTCTCGCCGGCGCGGGCCGCTTCGATGGCCGCGTTGAGAGCCAGCAGGTTGGTCTGTGAGGAGATCTGCTGGATCAAACCGACGATGGACTTGATGTTCGATGAGCGCTGGTTCAGCGCGGAAACCAGGGTGCCGAATTCGCTGAGGCTGTGGGAAATGGCACCGATGTTACCCGTCACCTCCAGCAGCTCGGCATAGGAATCGCGGGCCATGCTCAGGTTCTGCGCGGTGGTGCCGGAGATCGCCTGGGTCTGCTGCGACACCTCTTCGATGCGCCCGACGGCGCTGTTGCTCTCGCTCATCACTTCATTGGCAAAGCGTGCCTGGTGGGTGGCGCTTTCGCTGGAGTCGCTGATGTTCTTCAGCGAGCGGGCCGACTCCACGGCGATCTGCACGGTAAGCGCCTGCACATTGCTGATGATCTCGCGCTGCTTGGCCAGAAAGCGGTTGCAGGTGCTGGCCAGGGTGCGAATTTCATCGTGGGTCAGCAGCGGCAGATCGCGGGACAGGTCGCCTTCGCCGTTGGCGATTTCTTCCAGGGCGCGGGTCATGTTGTCGACCGGACGCACGATGAGGTGGCGGAAGTACCAGACCATGAAGCTGACCATTGCCAAAGTGAACAGCGCACTGAGCAGCAGGGCGGTGCCCAGGGTGTCGAGCTTGGCTTCGATCTGGCTCTGCAGTGCAGCGTCTATCTGGGCTGCATGCAATTGCTGGAGGATGTCGGCACGCAGGTCGATTGCGACCCAGAACAATAAGCCGCTGACCACGACCAGCAGAAACAGGCTGGATAGTTTCTTGGTCAGGGTATCGAAAAAGTGCATCTCGATAGAATCGTACAACGACTTTAACGACTGCATGCCGCAGCTCCTGGCAAAAGAATATCCTGAGTGTTCTATTAATTCGACCGGCGCTGCAGAAGCTTTAATGGCCGCGCCGCTTTCGACGACGTTCTGCGCCATATCCAGGGTGGTTGTTCGCGCAGAGGGCGCGCAGTGTAGAGCGTTGCCTGACAGGGATAAAGCAGCCGACAGCAGGAAAGCAGCGCGCTTCACGACGATACCGGCTCAAGGGCCGGTAGCGTCGTGAAGCGCGTTTTATCCTGATGTTTTCAGCCGCGCTGGCCGATCTCGATTTCCTGCGCCGTCCAGCCGGCTACTCGTTCGCTGAGCGACAGGCCCAGACCTGGACGGGTCGGCACCAGCATGCGGCCGTCGCGGGTTTCCAGGCGTTCGTTGAACAGTGGCTCCAGCCACTCGAAATGCTCGACCCAGGGCTCGGTCGGGTAGGTGGCGGCCAGGTGCACGTGCAGTTCCATGGCGAAATGCGGGGCGATCATCAGGCCCGCCTGTTCGGCCATGGCCGCAACCTTCAGGTACGGGGTGATGCCGCCGACCCGTGGTGCATCGGGCATCAGGTAGTCGGCGCCGCGCTGTTTGATGAACTCGGCGTGCTCGGCCACGCTGGTGAGCATTTCCCCGGTGGCGATGGGCGTGTCGAACGCCGCCGCCAGCGCCGCGTGACCTTCGGCGTCGTAGCAGTCCAGCGGCTCCTCGATCCACACCAGGTTGAATTCTTCGAACTTGCGGCACATGCGCTGGGCAGTGGGGCGATCCCATTGCTGATTGGCGTCGACCATCAGCGGGAAGTCGTCACCCAGATGGCGGCGCACGGTGCTGACCCGCTGCAGGTCGATGGCAGAATCAGGCTGACCCACTTTGAGCTTGATGCCGCCGATACCTTTTTCGCGAGACAGGTCGGTGTTCTTCATCAACTGATCGAGCGGCGTGTGCAGAAAACCGCCGGAGGTGTTGTAGCAGCGCACCGAATCACGCTGGGCACCCAGCAGACGTGCGAGGGACAGGCCCGCACGCTTGGCTTTCATGTCCCACAGGGCCACATCGAAGGCTCCGATGGCCTGGGTCGACAGACCGCTGCGGCCGACCGATGCGCCGGCCCAGCAGAGCTTCGTCCAGAGTTTCTGGATATCGCTGGGGTTCTCGCCGATCAGGGCCGGGGCGATTTCCCTGGCATGGGCGAACTGGCCAGGGCCACCCGCGCGTTTCGAATAACTGAAACCCAGGCCGCGATGGCCGTCCTTGCTTTCGATCTCCACGAACAACATGGCGATTTCGGTCATCGGCTTCTGCCGGCCGGTCAGTACCTTGGCATCGCTGATCGGGTTGGCCAGGGGCAGGAAGACCGAAGCGATGCGAATCCAGGCGATCTGATCCTGGTCTGCACAGCCTTGGGAAAGGGATTGTTCGCTCACACTGATTACCTCGCTTGACGTTCTTGTTCGAATCGGCAGGTGCTCGAAGTGACCTGCCGTGATTCGGGACGTTAAGCTGATTACCTAATCATTCAAGCGCGTGAAAAACGTTTCTCCACTCAGGCATCCGTGCCCACAAGCTCAGGGACGAACACGGCATGCCAGTGAAAAGGGCCGGCTGGACTGCATACCGCATGCATTCGGGCAGTGAGCCGTTAGCGGTACGCAGGTGCCGACTGCATTCAGCCGAGAATGGCGTTGAACAGCAACAGGGTGAGCAGGGAGCTAAGCCAGCCGAGCGTAGTCGGAACCGACCAGGTCAGCAGTTGATGCTTGGCGTTCTTTACCCCGAGCATCCGGTTGACCACCCAGAAATAGCTGTCGTTGAAGTAGCCGAAGACCATAGAGCCGATGGCGGCGGCCTGTGCCGCGAACACCATGTTGACGTCAGGAATGGTGGCCAGTATCGGTGCTGAAATGGAGGCTGCGGTGATCATCGCGACAGTGCCGCTGCCCTGGATGAGTCGCACCAGCGAAGCAATCACGAAGGGAATCAGTACGGCGGGCAGCGGCAGCGTTGCCACCCACTCGCCCATGTACTGCCCTGCGCCGCTGTCGCGTAGTACCGCGCCAAGCGCACCGCCGGCCCCGGTCACCAGCAGGATGATCCCGGCACTTTCCACGCCTTTTTCCATCTCCGCGATGACTTCTTCGCGTGGGCGACGCGGCACCAGGCCATACAGCGCGACGATCACTCCAAGACCGACTGCAATGACCGGATTGCCCAGGAACGCTATGGTCTGGCCGAACAGGCTCTGGGGAAGAGTGCTGCCATCGTCGAGTTTGGCAATCACGCCGACCAGCGTATTGGCGAAGATCAGCAGGATCGGCAACAGGATCGGCATCATCGACAGCCACAGTGGCGGCAGCTCGGCTTCACGGGCTTCGGCGCGCTCGAGTACTTCGCGGTAGGCAACGGCCGGCTCGATCGGGGCCTGTCCGCTCTGGGCGATCATCGCTTCGATACGCGGCCCCATGAAACGGGCGTAGGCGACCAGCACGAACGTCGCGGGGAGGGTGAACACGACGCCCCAGAACATCATCAACCCGACATCGATATTGAAGATCCCGGCGATTCCCAATGGACCTGGAGTCGGCGGCACCGCGTGGTGCGTCAGCATCAAGCCGCCCGCCAACGCGATACCCAGGGTCAGCATCGACTTGCCGGTGTTGCGCGACAGCGCTCGCACCAACGGATTGAGGATGACGAACGCCGAGTCGCAGAAGATCGGCACCGAGACAATGTAGCCAGTGACCATCATGGCCCATTCTTCGCGCTTGTTGCCCAGCCAGCGGACGAAGCTGTAGGCCATACGCTCGGCGGCACCGGAGGCCTCCAGCAGGCGGCCCATCATCACGCCGAAACCGATGACCAGGCCGATAGTGGACAGCGTGGTACCAAAACCGGTAGTGATGGATTTGACCAATGCATCGGGAGCCATGCCGCCGACCAGTCCGGAGATGGATGCGGCGATGACCAGCGCCAACAGTGCGTGGATACGGGTCTTCAAGACGAGCACGATCAGTACGATGATGGCCAGAACCAGGCCGACCATCAGTTGTGCGCCGGCCACTGATGTTGCTTCCATTGTTAATCCCTCTTGTTGTTATTAGATGGAACGACGGCGCTGGAGAGGCGCCGTTTGGGTTAGCGATTCATGTCGTGCTGATGAGCCTTCACTACGCTGTCGAAGTCCGCGTCGACGGCGAAGCCCAGTTGCAGCGGCCGCTCGATGTCGAAGTCGCCAGGCCAACTGCATACGATGCGCTGTACGCGCTCGTCCGCTTCGAAGCTGACCCGCTCACGTGCCGCGTTGCCGCCGACCCGGGCGAGGCTGTCGAGCATCTCGCTGACCCGCACGCTGATACCTGGCAGGTTGAGCGTGCGGCGCAGGCCGAGCACCTCTCCATCGAGCCGTGCAGCGTGAAGCAGGTTGCCGATCACGGTCTGCGGCGAAGACAGCCACAGGCGGGTATCGAGCGGAACCGGGCAGTTGCTTGCCATGCCGGCCAGCGGCTCGCGCAGGATGCCGCTGGCGAACGATGAGGCGGCGGCGTTGGGCTTGCCGGGGCGCACGGAAATCGTTGGGAGCCGGCACACGCGGCCATCGACGAATCCCTTGCGCGAGTAGTCAGCGATCAGCAGCTCTGCCATTGCCTTCTGTGCCCCATAGGATGACTGTGGCAGTGGCGCAAGCGATTCGGGAACCTGCTCGGGGATCGGCCCGCCGAATACCGCGAGTGAACTGGCGAACACGAAGCGTGGCGCCTGCCCCTGCTGACGGCAGGCTTCGAGCAACGCCCGGGTTGCATCGAAGTTGATGCGCAGCCCCAGATCGAAGTCCGCTTCGGCCTGACCGCTGACGACGGCGGCCAGATGATAGACCACGCCAGTATCAGGGCCGACCAGCGAGGCGATGAAGGCGGGGTCGCAAATATCGCCGATGTGCGAGGTGACGCGCGGATCCTTCACTGGACAGGGCGCCAGGTCGGCCGAGACGATACTGTCATCGGCTCGCAGGAGATCGCGTGCACCGGGGGCGAGCAGCGCCTCGATTAAACGGGCACCGAGAAATCCGGCGCCACCAGTTACCAATATCTTCATGCGACACACTCCGTTCAGGAGAATATTCGGGGTGATACGCGTGCCCCGTATTCTTGTTATTGATGAATCAGGTGACAGGTAGTTGTCATGTTGTATGATGAATTTAACGTTGGTGCAACCGCTCGCGTTGTTCTTATTTGCCGCCACTGGGGGCAAACAGGCGCGACGATTGCCAGGAGATACCTGTGGAAATGTTGAACGAAGCCACCCCAAAACTCGCCGAGCGGCTGGCCAAACGTCTGAGTACGGCGGTTCACGAAGGTCAGCTGGGTGCCGGTACGCGGCTACCTACCGAACAGGCCTTGTGCGACCAGTACGGCGTCAGCCGCACCGTCGTGCGTGAGGCCATTTCGATGCTCAAGCGCGAGGGCATGCTCATCTCTCGCCAGGGTAGCGGGACGTTCGTCGTGGCCAACCCGTCGGTTGCGCTACGTCTGCCGCAACCGCAAGGTAATTTCGCGGCGGTGGTGGAAATCCTCGAGCTGCGTAGCGCGCTGGAAATCAAAGCCGCCGAGCTGGCCGCATCGCGTCGCAGCAGTGCTCAGTTACGGGCCATGCGTAACGCGCTGGCCGAGCTCGACGAAGCGGTCGAGCGTGGCGAGGACGGGGTTAGAGAAGACCTCGCCTTCCACCGATCCGTGGTCGCCGCCACGGGCAACCAGCATTTTCTCGAGACTGTCGATTTTCTTCACCAACTGCTCCAGCAGGCAATCAGCGTGACCCGTCGCAATGAGGCGAGCAATGCGCAGTACATGCGTCAGGTCGACCATGAGCACCATGCGCTGTTGGAGGCGATTGCTACGGGCGATAGCGAGGCGGCGCGGCATGCGGCCTCCATGCATCTGCGCAATGCCGAAATTCGTCTGCGGGAGGCGCAGACGCCTTCTCAATAACAACTACAAGAGGACTCACCAGATGACAGCGATATCCAGCATTGGCGTGGTCGGGCTAGGCTCCATGGGGCTTGGTATGGCGCACTCCCTGTTGCGCGCCGGCCTGCCGGTATGGGGTTACGACATTCGCGAAGAGGTACGCCAGGCCTTCCTGGCACAAGGTGGTATGCCGGTTGCCACATTGGGCGACAGCGCCTCGACCAGTGACCTGCTGTTCATCGTGGTGGTCAATGCAACGCAAACCGAAGAGTTGCTGTTCGGCGAGCATGGGGTCGCTTCGCGACTACGTCCGGGCACGGTGGTAATCGCCTGTGCGACGATTTCCGCGGCAGCGGCACGACGCATCTCCAGACGCTTGGCCGAACAGCAGGTCGCGATGCTCGATGCGCCCATCTCAGGCGGATCGGTACGGGCCGCTGCTGGCGAGCTGACCATCATGGCCTCCGGGCCCGTCGCCGCCTTCGAACGGTGCGAGGCGGCGCTGTCGGCTGTCGCGGCCAAGGTCTACCGACTGGGCGACGAAGCAGGGCAGGGCTCGCAGATCAAACTGGTCAATCAGCTTCTGGCGGGGGTGCATATCGCCGCTGCGGCCGAGGCCATGGCGTACGGCATACGCCAGGGCTGCGACCCGCAGGCGCTGTATGAGGTGATCAGCCACAGCGCGGGCAACTCCTGGATGTTCGAAAATCGCGTGCCGCATCTACTGGCCGGCGATTACCAGCCTCGCTCGGCGGTGGACATCTTCGTCAAGGATCTCGGCCTGGTTCTCGACAGTGCTCAAGAGGCGGTATTCCCACTGCCACTGACGGCCAGCGCGCACCAGATGTTCAAGCAGGCCTCGGCCGCCGGATTGGGGCGAGAAGACGATATTGCCGTGGCGAAGATATTTCCCGGCATCCAGCTGCCCGCTGCCGCCAACGAGGAGATTTGACCATGCCCTTGATCGGATGCATCGCCGATGACTTCACGGGGGCGACCGACCTCGCCAGCATGCTTGTGCGTGGCGGTGCCCGTACCGTGCAGACCATCGGCATACCGGCTCGGCCGCTGGAGTTGGGCAATGCCGACGCCCTGGTAGTGGCGCTCAAGTCGCGCAACCTGGCGCCGGATGAGGCCGTCAGCCAATCGCTACAGGCGCTTGACTGGTTGCGCGAGCAAGGTTGCCGACAGTTCTACTTCAAATATTGCTCGACGTTCGACTCTACCGCCGAAGGCAACATCGGCCCCGTCAGCGACGCGCTGCTGCAGGCACTGGGCAGCGATTTCACCATCGCCTGTCCGGCCTTCCCGGAAAACCGGCGTAGCGTATTCAACGGTTACTTGTTCGCCAATGACGTGCTGCTCAACGAAAGCGGCATGCAAGACCATCCGCTCACGCCCATGCAGGACGCCAACCTGATACGTGTGCTGCAGCCGCAGACTGCTCACCAGGTTGGCTTGATCGACTACCGTACCCTTCGTGCCGGCGTTGACGCGACCCGCCAGCGGATCGCCGCATTGCGCGCCGAAGGCATAGGCATCGCCATCAGCGATGCCACCGATAACCATGACCTGAGTGTGTTGGGCGCCGCTTGTGCCGACCTGCCTCTGGTCACGGCGGGCTCCGGCCTGGCGTTGGGCATGGCGCAGGATTGGCAGGCCAGGGGGCTGCTCCAGGCTAGTGGCGAAGCGAGCCGGCTGGAACCGGGCTGGGGGCGCCAGGCGATCCTCAGTGGCAGCTGCTCGAGGGCAACACTCGCCCAGATCGAGCAGGCAGCAGCGCTGTACCCGGCGTTTCGCCTGGAGGCCGGCGAGCTGATGGCGCGTGGCGACGCCTTGGTTGCCGAGGTGCTGGCCTGGGCCGCGGAGCACCAGGGGCCGGTTCTGATTTACGCCAGCAGCCCGCCCGAGGCGGTGCGTCGTGTTCAGCAGCAGTTCGGTACTCAGCAAGTGGGCGAGCGTATCGAGGCAGCTCTTGCGGCGGTTGCGCGAGGGCTGGTCGAGCAGTTGGGCATCGGTCAGTTGTTGGTGGCCGGCGGTGAAACGTCCGGTGCGGTGGTCGGCGCACTGCGCATCGAAGGCCTGCGCATCGGGCCGAGCATCGACCCTGGGGTGCCATGGACCCAGACCCTCGGGCAACCCGGCAAGCCGCTGGCGTTGGCGCTCAAGTCCGGCAACTTCGGCAGTGTCGATTTCATGATCAAGGCGTGGGAGAGGCTGGCATGAGCAAGGAAAGCGCATTGCGCGAAGAGATCGTCGAGATCGGCCGCTCGTTGTACCTGCGCGGGCTGAGCCCTGGTTCATCGGGCAACATCAGCGTTCGCCTTGACGATGGTTGGCTGTTGACCCCGACCAACGCCTGCCTGGGCCGGCTGGATCCCGCCGATATCGCCAAGCTGGACTGGCAGGGCAATCACCTTGCCGGCAAGCCGGCATCAAAGGAAGCCTTTCTGCACCGCGCGGTGTACGAGGGGCGCGATGATTCCGGCGCCATCGTGCATCTGCACTGTACGCATTCGGCGGCGGTCTCCTGTCTGGACTGTCTTGACGCAACCTCTTGCCTGCCGCCGCTGACCCCTTATTTCGTCATGCGCGTCGGCCGCTTGCCACTCATTCCCTATCACCGTCCCGGTGATCCTCGGCTGGGTGAGGCGATTCGCGGCCTGGTGGGGCAGCACAGCTCGGTGTTGCTCGCCAACCACGGGCCCGTCGTCTCGGGCAAGAGCCTGGAGGCGGCCACCTACGCCATCGAAGAGCTCGAAGAAACCGCCAAGCTTTACCTGCTGCTTCGCCAGCAGCCGGTACGCGCGCTCGACGATGAACAAATTGACGAACTGCGCCAGACCTTCGGCGCCCAATGGTGAGTGCAATGCCTAGATTTGCTGCCAATCTCAGCATGATGTTCAACGACGTGCCCTTCCTGGAGCGATTCGGCCGTGCCGCGGCCGCCGGGTTCAAGGCGGTGGAATACCTGTTTCCCTACGACTTCACACCGGCCGAGCTGGCCGAACGTCTGGCCGAGCATGACCTGCGTCAGGTGCTGTTCAATCTGCCGCCGGGCGACTTCGCGGCTGGGGAGCGGGGCATTGCTGCCTTGCCAGGGCGCGAGGCGGAGTTCCGTGAAGGTGTTGATCGGGGCATCGAATACGCGCACGCGTTGAGCTGTCCGCGGTTGCACGCGATGGCCGGGCTAGTGAGTGTGGAGGGTCTGCGTCCGCGGATGCGCGAGGTGTATCTGGAGAACCTTCGCTATGCCGCCCGACGCCTGGCCGAGCATCAACTGACACTCCTCATTGAACCGATCAATACCCGTTCGATACCTGGCTATTTCATCAACCTTCAGTCCGAAGGCCATGCCATTCTCGCCGAGTTGGGGGAGCCAAACCTGAAGGTGCAGATGGACTTCTTCCATGCGCAAATCATGGAGGGCGATCTCACCGCCTGCTTCAAGCGCTTTCAGACCGGGGTCGGGCATATACAGATTGCCGGCGTGCCGGATCGCTATGAGCCGGACACCGGTGAGGTGAACTATCCCCAGTTATTCGCCATGCTTGACGACCTCGGCTATGACGGATGGATCGGTTGCGAATACAACCCACGAGGCCTCACTGAAGACGGTTTGGGTTGGTTTGCACCCTGGCGTTGAGGCGTGCCTGGGGCTGCATCGTTAAGCACAGAACACGCTAGGCACTATGCCGCTCGATGATCCTGAAGCCGGTGTCGATGCGTACTTTCACCGGCTCTTCATGCGGATGATCGAGGCGCTGCACCAGCGCACGGGCGGCCTGGATACCAATGTCCGCGCCGTTGATGCACACGGTGGAGAGCGCCGGGTGCAAGTGCGCGGCGCTGCTCAGGTCGCCAAAGCCCATCACCGCCAGGTCTTGCGGCACGCGAATGCCCCGTTCGGTGGCTTCTTCCAGAATGCCGTGGGCCAGGGTGTCGGAACTGCACACCACCACATCGGGACGTTCACCGGATGCGAGCAGACGCTGCAGGCCCTTGCGCCCGAGGTTTACCGTCGCCGGTGGCGGCAGTACCACGCGGGGGACGCCGGCAATACCACGGCTGGCGAGTTCGCTGATCAGGCTGTCGCAGCGCCGGTGGCCGCGCGGGTCATCCAGGGTCACCACGGCGAAGCGGCGATAGCCCTTGCCCGTCAGGTAACGCGCGATGGCCACACCGACCGCCTCGTGGGAAAACCCCACCAGCATGTCCAGCGGCCTGGGCGCGAGATCCCAGGACTCGACGATGGGAATGCCCGAGCGTGACAGGCGCGTGCGGCTGGCCTTGGTGTGCAGGGTGCCGGTCAGCACGATGCCATCGGGCCGCCGCCGCAGAATGGCATCGAGCAATTGTTCCTCGCGCTCGGCGGAGTAGTTGGTCAGGCCGATCAGGGTTTCGTGGCCGGCTTCGGTCAGGGTGTCGATCAGCGCCTGCACCGTGTCCGAGAAGATCGAATTGGCGATGGTCGGCACCAGCAGGGAAATCAGCCGACTGCGCTGTTCGGCCACGCCCGTGAGCATGGCCGGCACGTAGCCGGTCTTGTGCACGGCACGAAAGACCTTTTCGCGCAGCTCCGGGCGGACGATCTCCGGCTGATTGAGGGTGCGCGACACGGTGATCGGCGAAACCCCGGCGACCTTGGCCACGTCCGCCAGCGTCGGCGCTTTGCCTGGGATGGCAGAGGGGCGCTGGGTGGTCGGTCGATCATCGTGTTTGCTCATCGCATGTTTCCTGCCAATCCGGGCCCGGCGATGTTATCTCAGCAGGCGATCCCGTGGCGCATGGATCGAGCGAGCCGCATGGCAACGATTGACGGCTCGACGCTTCGATGGTCAGATGCGCGCCAGTTTCAGGTGTCCCATGTCGTCGTGCATGGGGTGAAACGGGAAGCCGGTTCGTCATGCAATTGATCAGTCCGGCGCTGCCCCCGCAACGGTATGCGAGCGAAGCATTCGAAAGACCACTGTGCCACGGCATGGGAAGGTGATTGCTTCATGACCCTCGCGAGCCCGGAGACCGGCCCGAAACTTCAGTTTGGCAAACCCGCGGTGGGCGGGCGCAGGCCGGTTTCCGTGGGCTTTCTGCGCCTGCGATTCCCTATGCGTTGTTCCCTCCGGGATTCATTCATTCCTGTTTCGAGTGGAACGACATGTCCCGATATTCCCTGTTCGATGCCCTGTCGGGCAAATCCCTGCGTGTGGGCCTGGTGCCCTGCGTGTTTCTCGCCCTGCCTATTCAGGCCGCCGAGCCGGACGAGGCCCTGGCCTTGCCTTCAACGGCGATTACCGGCACTGCGGACGAGTCGGCGTCGCCCGACTTGCATACGCCTGCCACGACCGGTTCGCGCCTGAACCTGACACCACTGGAAACGCCGGCGAGCGTGACAAGTATCGGTGCCGAGCAGATTCAGAAACGCAACAACGCCACCGTCCAGGAGGCGGTCACCCGTTCGCCCGGCATCACCTTCATCGGCACGCCAGGCAATGGCGGTACCGCGCTGTCCGCGCGGGGTTTCACTGGGCACAGTTCGACCATGCAGCTGTATGACGGCACGCGTCTTTACGTCGGTGCCGGCACCGTGACCTTTCCGGTCGATACCTGGTCGGTCGAGCGCATCGACATCCTGCGCGGCCCGGCCTCGGTGCTGTACGGCGAGGGTGCGACTGGCGCGGTGGTCAACGTGGTGCCGAAGAAACCTTTCGAAGGCGAGATCCGCAATCGCGTGCGCCTGGGCTACGGCTCCGATGATCGTCAGCAGGCGGCATTCGACAGCGGCGGCTCTTTGAGCGACAGCCTGAGCTACCGCTTCAACCTCAACCAGCAGGCCAGCAATGGCTGGGTCGATCGTGGCGATTCGCGGAGCCTGGCCATCAGCGCCGCGCTGCGCTGGGAGGCGACGGACGACCTGAGCTTCACCCTCAGCCACGATTACGGCGACCTGGAACCGCAGCAGTATTTCGGTACACCGCTGGTGGACGGCCACTACCGCGAGAGCCTGCGCGAGCGTAATTACAACGTCGATAACGCCACGGTGCAGTACAACGATCAGTCGACTCGGCTGGTTACCGACTGGACTATCAGCGACAGCCTGAGTGCCAGCAACCAGCTGTATTTCCTCAAGACCCAGCGCCGCTGGCGCAATGCGGAAACCTATACCTGGCAGCCTGGTGATCTGGTCGAGCGTAGCGACTTCATCAGCATCAAGCAGACACAGGAGCAGATTGGTGATCGCCAGACGTTCACCTTGAAGCACTCGCTGTTCGGACTCGATAGCCAGACCGTGCTCGGGGCCGACTACAACTCCATTCGTTTCGTGCGCAAGCATGATTTCGGTAATACCTACAGAGACATCGTCCCGCTTGGGCGGCCGGGTGGTGGTGAATATGTCAGCACCGGTCCGTACCGCTCCCGTGAGGCCAATCAGGCTCGTCAATTCTCGCTGTTCGCGGAAAATCGTACACAACTTACCGAACAGCTCTCTCTGATTACCGGTGTGCGCCGTGATCAGGTGCATCTGAACCGCGATGACCTGCTCGCGGGCACCCGCAGCGACCGCAGCCTGACCGGCAATAACTGGCGCGCCGGCCTGGTGTTCGCGGTGACGGAGGATCTGTCTGTGTACGGCCAGTACGCGACCAGCACCGAAGGTGTCAGCAACCTGCTGACCCTCAACGCAGGCCAGCAACAGTGGGACTTGAGCACGGCGAAGCAGACCGAAGTGGGGATCAAGCAGCAGTTCTTCGATAACCGTGGCGAATGGACGCTGGCGGCCTATCACATCGTCAAGAAGAAGCTGCTCAGCACTGACCCAGGCAACCCGACCGTCCAGCAGCAGGTCGGCCAGCAATCCTCGGATGGTATCGAGGCGAGCCTCGAGCTGCGCCTGCCCTATGCCGTGCAATTGTCTGCCAACGCCGCGCTGGTGCGCGCCGAATACGATGAATTCGTCAGCGGTAGCAACGATTTCCAGGGCAATCGCCCAACCAACGTGCCGCGTCGTTCCGCCAACCTGTGGCTGAGCAAGGATTTCGCCGAGCGCTTCAGTGCCGGTGCTGGTGCGCGTTATGTGGACAGCCGCTATGCGGATAACGCCAACACCGTCAGCGTGCCGAGCTACACCGTGGTCGATGCCAATTTCGACTGGCACCTGCAGCCGGATCTGACTCTCGGCCTGCAGTTGAACAATCTGTTCGACCGCCAGTACGCCACTACCACCAGCAACAATGGGCGGCAATGGTACCTGGGCGAGCCGCGCTCGTTCTTCGTCACGGCTGACTACAGCTTCTAAACGCCGGCGCACCGGTCAACTCACCGGTGCGCTCATGAGCAGGAGTTTGGCATGTCGACGCTAAGCATCGAGAAGCTGTCCTGGGCCGTCGATATCCGGCGCAGCGGGCCACGCTGGCTGTTGCAGGACATCGATCTGCACATCGGCGAGGGCGAGTTCATCGGCCTTATCGGCCCCAACGGCAGCGGCAAAACCAGTCTGTTGCGCTGCGCCTACCGATCGAGCGAGCCGGCGAGCGGGAGCCTGCACCTCGATGGAGAGGATCTCTGGCGGCGGACACCGCGCTGGAGTGCGCAACGTATCGCCGTGATGCTGCAGGAGTTTCCTCAGGAGTTCGGCCTCAGCGTCGGAGATATAGTCGCCATGGGGCGCACACCGCACCAAGGGCTGTTCGACGGCGACAGCGCCGAGGACGCCGCACTCGTGGTTCGGGCGCTGCAGCAGGTCGGCTTGAGCGCGCTGGCGAGACAGACTTTCGCCACTCTGTCCGGCGGTGAAAAGCAGCGCGTGTTGCTGGCCCGCGCCCTGGTGCAGCAACCTGGCCTGCTGATCCTTGACGAGCCGACCAACCACCTCGATCCGCGTTACCAGCTGGAATTGTTGCAGCACCTGCGCAGTCTGGGCCTGAGCACACTGGCCAGCTTTCACGACCTGAACCTGGCGGCGGCCTTCTGCGACCGCCTCTACGTAATGGCCGACGGTCGCCTGGTCGCCAGTGGCACACCCGTCGAGGTGATGAGCGCCGAGCTGTTGCAGCGCGTATTCGGCGTGCAGGCATTGGTCGACAGACATCCGCTGCATGCCTATCCACGTATCACCTGGATTACTCAATGACGACCTTCAGACACCTCTCTGGCCTGTTGCTGGCTCTGCTCGCGCTACCGGCTGCCGCCAGCGACTATCCACTCACGGTACGCAGCTGTGACCGCGACGTGACCTTCGATCAGGCACCCCAACGCGTGGTCAGCCACGACATCAACATGACGAGCATGCTGATCACCCTCGGCCTGCGCGACCGTATGGCCGGCTACACCGGCATCAGCGGCTGGAAAACCCTGGATCCAGCCTTCAAGGATGCGCTCGGCGATGTGCCCGAACTGGCCAGCCGTTATCCCTCCATGGAGACCTTGCTGAACGTCGACGCGGATCTGTACTTCGCCGGCTGGAATTACGGCATGCGCGTCGGTGGCGCGGTCACTCCTGCGACTTTGCAGCCTTTCGGCATACCCGTCTACGAACTCAGCGAATCCTGCTCCTGGGTGATGGAGCAGCAGGGCGCCAGCCTGGATGACCTGTACCGTGACCTGCTCAACCTCGGGCGCATCTTCTCCGTGGAGAACCGGGCCGAGACGCTGGTCGGCGAGTTGCGCGAGCGCATCGAGGCGGTTCATGCCGCCGTGAAGCAGGCCGGCAGTACGCCGCGGGTTTTCCTCTACGACAGCGGTGAAGATCGGCCGACCACGTCCGGGCGCATGGGCATGCCTCAGGCACTGATCGAAACGGCGGGCGGACACAACGTGATGGACGATGTCACGGCCAGCTGGACGCAAGTGAACTGGGAAAGCGTGGTGGAACGCAACCCCGAGGTGATCGTGATCGTCGACTACGGCCCACGCTCCTGGCAGCAGAAGCGTGACTTCCTGCTGAGCAATCCGGCCTTGCA
Source organism: Phytopseudomonas daroniae (assembly GCF_004327275.1). NCBI lineage: Bacteria > Pseudomonadati > Pseudomonadota > Gammaproteobacteria > Pseudomonadales > Pseudomonadaceae > Phytopseudomonas > Phytopseudomonas daroniae. Next base: position 4,786 of record NZ_QJUJ01000020.1, on the reverse strand, counting down.
GGCGATGACGGCGATCCGCGAGCAGCGTTTCGTCGTGCTGTCCTACCTGGAAGTCACGCCGTCGGTGGACAACGCCAAGGCCATCGAGAAGATCGCCGCCGGCCTGCATCCGCAGTCGTTCCAGAGTGGGCAGCACTGATGCCGGTACGCAGCGCAGCGGCCTATAGATTGCTGATCATCGGCCTGTTGGTCGCCTTGTCGATCTCCTGCGTGATCGCTCTGGGGTTCGGCCCGGCGTCGGTGCTGCTGGGCAATGTCTGGGGGATCATCGGCAGGCAATTGGGCCTGGAGCTGGGGGCTGAATGGAGCCGCAGCCAGGAGCATATCGTCTGGCTGATCCGTGCTCCGCGGGTGCTGCTCGGCGCGCTGGTCGGCGCTGGCCTGGCTCTGGTCGGTACCGCGCTGCAGGCGGTGACACGCAACCCGCTGGCCGACCCCCATCTGCTTGGCGTCAGCTCGGGCGCGGCGCTCGGTGCGGTGCTGGTGGTGCTTTACCTGGGGGAATTCCTCGGTGTGTTCAGCCTGCCGCTGGCTGCCTTCGTCGGTGCGGCAGGCAGCATGCTGCTGGTGCTGGCGGTTGCCCGTCGCAGTGGTCGCCTGGACAGCGACCGGCTGCTGCTGGCCGGCGTTGCGGTGTCTTTCGTGCTGATGGCGCTGGTCAACCTGCTGCTCTACACCGGCGACCACCACGCTGCGGCATCGGTGGTGTTCTGGATGCTGGGCGGTTTGGGGGCCGCGCGCTGGGAAGTGATCTGGCTGCCGGCTATCTGCGTGACGCTTGGTTTCGTGGCACTGCTGATCTTGTCGCGCGGCCTGAATGCGTTGATGAGTGGCGAGCAGACCGCCGTGAGCCTGGGTTTCAGCGGCAAGCGGCTGCGCTTGCAGGTATTCGTCTGCACATCGCTGTTGACCGGCGTGCTGGTGTCGCTGTCCGGCGCCATCGGTTTCGTCGGCCTGATGGTGCCGCACATGGCCCGTGCGCTGGTCGGCGCCGAGCATCGCCGCCTGATCCCCGTCAGCGGCTTGCTGGGCGCATTGTTTCTGGTCTGGGTGGATGTCGCCGCGCGCACGCTGATCGCGCCGGAAGATCTGCCCATAGGCATCGCCACGGCGGCGCTCGGCGGGTTGTTCTTTATCGCTCTGCTCAAGCGGCGCCAATAGCTGCGAAGCAGCATCGCTCGGTACTGGGGGCGCGGGGCGGATGTTGGCCACTCATCCTCATGCCTGAACTTAACGCGAGGGGATTTCTCGGTATCTAGAACAGGCACCAGCAACCCCACGTTCCGGAGATCAGCATGCGCGCATTGACCTATCACGGCAGCCACGACGTTCGCGTCGACAACGTAGACGACCCCATCATCCAGGAGCCGGATGACATCATCCTTCGCGTCACCGCCACGGCCATCTGTGGTTCGGATCTGCACTTGTACCGCGGCAAGATTCCTCAGGTGAAGCATGGCGACGTGTTTGGGCACGAGTTCATGGGCATCGTCGAGGAGGTCGGCAGCGCCGTGACGGCGGTGAGCAAGGGCGATCGGGTGATCGTGCCCTTCGTGATCGCCTGCGGCAGCTGCTTCTTCTGCGACATGAACCTGCACGCCGCCTGCGAAACCACCAACACCGGTCGTGGCGCGATCATCAACAAGAAGCAGATTCCGTCAGGCGCCGCATTGTTCGGTTACAGCCATCTGTATGGCGGCATGCCGGGCGGCCAGGCCGAGCTGGTTCGCGTGCCGAAGGCCAATGCCGGGCCATTCAAGATTCCCGATGAGCTCGATGACGAGCGTGTGCTGTTTCTGACCGACATCCTGCCGACCGGTTACCAGGCGGTAATCAATGGCGGTGTACGTGAAGGCAGCAGCGTCGCGATCTATGGCGCCGGCCCGGTCGGTCTGATGGCGGCGGCGTGCGCGCGCATGCTGGGCGCACGGCAAATCTTCATGGTCGATCAGCAACCCTACCGGCTGGCCTACGCACAGGCGACCTACGGGGTGATTCCGATCAACTTCGACGAGGTCGATGATCCCGCCGAGGCGATCATCGAACAGACCGAGGGTTACCGTGGCGTTGATGCGGCAATCGATGCGGTGGGCTTCGAAGCCAAGGGCAGCGCTACCGAAACCCTGCTGACCCAGCTCAAGCTGGAAGGCAGCAGCGGCAAAGCGTTGCGCCAGTGCATAGCAGCCGTGCGACGCGGCGGCACGGTGAGCGTGCCCGGTGTCTATGCCGGCTTCATCCATGGCTTCCTGTTTGGCGATGCATTCGACAAGGGGCTGACCTTCAAGATGGGGCAGACCCATGTTCATGGCCTGCTACCGGATTTGCTGGAGCGTATCCAGAGCGGCGTGCTGCAGCCGGAAATCATCATCAGCCACCGTATGAATCTGTCCGATGCTGCCGAAGGCTACCGAATGTTCGACAAACAGGACGACGAATGCCGCAAGGTTATCCTGCGGCCCTAGTCGACATTTGCCGCAGGAAGTGGCGACGGTATTGGCGTGCCAGAGGCTTAAGAACTTCAGCGTGCCGTTACCCATGACCATGAGGCTGCAATATTCTTGATTGCATTCACGGCGGCCAATTCGCTGCCGGGCAGCCTGCTCAGGTTTGGCAGCAAGTCCGCTCACTTCTAGAGGCTCGGACTTGTCGCCCCTTTCATCAATCCTGTGTGGTAGCTCTACGTGTCCAGAATCATTGCTTCTACAGACCCGAATCCTTCCGCTGACAACGAGATGTCGGACTCGTTAATGTTCGGTACACCGAAGGAGCGGCTGGATTTCTACCGGCGGGAAATCCAGTACGAGACCCATCTGCTGGCGGATCGCACCAACGCTTATTTGGCAGCACAGTCTTTTCTGGTCATCGCCTACGCCTCCTCCATGGCGAACTCGAATCCTACCTGGGGTGATCTGTTTACCCTGGTGGTACCTACGTTGCTGGCGCTGCTCGGGATCGTCAACTCGCTGCATGCCTGGCCCGGCATCAGAGCCTCCTCGGCCATCATCAGCCATTGGCATTTCAAGCAGCAGCACTTACTGCGCAGCGAGCCGAAGTTCGGCCACGCCTACGATCAGTCGCCGCTGTTTAGCGAGCATGAGTCCAGCGACGAGCGCTACTACAAGTCCTTGAGATTCTCGCTGCGCTCACCGTGGTTGTTCACCATCTTCTGGATGGTCTTGGGCCTGTTCTCATTGTGGCTGCAGCTTTCATCCACGGCCAGGTTCTGACGGTTCGCAGCTCGCCGTAACATTCATTTGCCTGCACCCCCTCGCTCGCTCGTGGTCAGTAGCTCAAGGAAAGCGATCGGACAGTCCTATCGCTGAAACCCGGAAGAGGGCGCAGGACAGTGAATCGCACCTGGATCGCCAGCGCTATCGCCATTGGGCTGCTGCTCGCGGCGTTGCCTCTGTCCTATCAGCTATGGCCAGCGCGCACCCCGGTTACTGCCGCGCTCAGCAACGGCGCTCAGGTTGGCGGGCCGTTCGAGCTGCAGGATCAGCACGGTCGAGCCGTCAACGAGCAGACCTTCAGTGGGCAATGGCTGCTGGTGTTCTTCGGCTTTACCCGTTGCGCCGATATTTGCCCGGCCACGCTGATGCATATGGCCAAGGTACTCGATGGTCTGGGCGAGCAAGCCAGGCAGGTTCAGCCGTTGTTCATCAGCCTGGATCCCGAACGCGACACACCGGATGTGCTGGCGGCCTACACGTCGTTCTTCGATGAGCGCATCCTCGGCCTGACCGGTAGCGTCGAACAGATTCGCCAGGTCGCCGACGCGTACAGCGTGTATTTCCAGAAAGTGCCGATGGGCGACACCTACATGCTGGATCACACGGGCTCCATCTACCTGATGGGGCCGAAGGGTGAGTTGGCCGAGCTTTTCTCCCAGCGAATGACCGCCGAGGCGATGGTGCAGGCAATTTCCAGCTCCATCGGACAACCCTGAATGGCAACCGGCATGCATGAGAAAGCGAATGGGCTGGCGACGCGCCAGCGCAACTGGCCGCTGATCCTCGGTTTCCTGGTGTTGGCCGCCTGCTGGCTCGGGCCGCTGCCGGCCATGAGCCGCACGGCGTTTTCCGCCCATATGCTGCTGCACCTCGGCGTGGTGGCGCTCGCTGCGCCACTTATAGCCATCGGGCTGGCGCGCTCCGGGCTGCGGGTGGACAAGCTGCGCCATATCGGCGCCTGGACGTTCCTGGTGTTCGCGGCCGAAATGCTGGTGGTGTGGGGCTGGCATGCACCGCTGCTGCATGCAGCGGCGGCCATCAATACCTGGGCATTCGTCGCGCAGCAGGCCAGTTTTCTGGCCGTTGGCCTTGCGGTCTGGCTACTGGGTTTCGCCAGTCAGTCGAGGCGCGGGGTGGCGGCTGCGATGTTCGGCTTCTTTCTGACCTTCGTGCACATGACCATGCTCGGTGTGATGCTGATCATGGCGCCCACGCTGATCTACCCCGCAGAGCTGTGCCTGGGGGCATTCGGTTTCGAGCAACTGGACGATCAGCGCTTTGGCGGCATTCTGATGGCCGCCTGGAGTGGTGTGGTTTATCTGGGCGGGGCGGTGGCGCTGGGCGCACGCTTGTTGTCGACGATGGGCGAGAGCAGGGTTTAGAACCATTCCTTTCAAGGTGTTCGGTACAGATGGCAGCTACAAGGCGGAAGCGGACATTCGATTTGGTGGGCTTCATGACGTAGATACCGTCTTGAATCTCACTTCGCAACAGCCAATTTAGGGTCGAAGGGATTACCTGATTTAAGCACTCCGTAAGCAATGCACAGCAGCTTG